>DAOWED010000061.1 GCA_030638685.1 Candidatus Heimdallarchaeota archaeon
AAAAGCTCTAGTAATTATTTCAGATGCCATATTTTTTCACCAAATCAACTATGCGTTCTCATAAGTATCATATGCAAATTCATTTTTAAAAGAAGAAATTTCAAACCAGTATCAAATTTCCCTCTACTATTAATTCTCAAACCTCCTTATAACCTTATTTCAGACGGAGGTACCTAAAAGTAATAAAAGTGAATTAGTTCCAAAAAAGCAATTTTTGATTGACATATTTATTATTGTCCAACTTTGTCTAGGTTTCACGGTTGCAGTTATTTAACATCAGACTAGCTCAAAAATACCTTAAATCTACTTCTTAAAATCAATATTGAAAAAAGTTAATTATCAACCCAAATACATTAAGTTAAGAGGAGGAGGTGTGGATGAGAAAATAAGGTGTCAGAGAAAACCTTATTCTTCGTTTGCTGCTTCAATAACTCTTCCAGCTAGCTTTTGATCCATCATGAAGATTCCTTGGAAAGAATCACCTGCCATCTTCAATAGCTGAACTATTTCAGATGCCGTTGCTTCTTCTTCCACTTGTTCTGAAACAAACCAATCCAGAAGGGTTGTTTTAGTTGCATAATCTTTGTCTTCAAGTGCGATTGTCACAAGATCATTGATCTTACCAGAAATGTGCTTTTCATGTTCATAAGCATCTTCAAAAGCTTTGAGTGGTGTTTCCCAAGTTTTTTGAGGTTGAGCTATGGGAAGTAATATCACTTCACCATTTACTTCTGGTATAAAATCAAAGAATTTGAGAGCATGAATAAGTTCTTCTTGAGCTTGAAGTTTCATCCAGTGGGCGAATCCTTTGAGATTTTTAGCTTCAAAGTCAGCACTCATGGATAAATAAAGATAAGCTGAGAACATTTCTTCTTGTATTTGCTCATTTAGAGCTTTTAGCATTCTTTCACTTGCCATTTATATCACAAATTTTTTTTTATTCTTTATTTTTCATTTACCCATAATCCATGCAGATTACAATGCTCTCGAGCATTTACTACTTTGGATTCTACCATAAATACGGCTATAGGTTCATCTCCGGGGTTCAAGAACTGTCTATATGATTTTCCATCATCCGTTAGAATTTCAATCCATTCAATCCAATGTTCATCTGTCATAGGATGGATAGTGCTTCCCACTGTTACAGTAACTTTGTTTCCATCAACTTCTATCATAGGAACGTGTTTTTCTGTCTTCATTTCAGCTGATTGTTCTTCCAGCTTGTTCATGTCTTGATTGCAGCACACAAGTGTACCTTTACTGCCGTAAACTGTTGCAACCATGTTTCCACAAATTTCACAATAATATATTTCATGTAATTTAATTGCCATTTTTATTTCACCTTTGTTTATTTTTCTTAAAATACTACAAACTTGTCCCAATCTAGTCCACAGAGTGGGCAATTGTCGTCATGATCCTCTCCATGGTGAGTCCATCCGCAGGTTGGACAAACGTAGACTTTTCCTAGTTCAACATCTGAATCACTATCAACTGCTTCTTTTGCTTCTGAATATAACTTACTGTGTATCTTCTCAGCCTCTATTGCCCAGTTGAATGTGCGAATAGCTGAGTTTTGTTCCTGTAGTTTTGCTACTGCTAAATAAGCAGGATACATTTCATCTACTTCAAAGTCTTCTCCACCAATAGCTGCTTGAAGGTTGTCTGAGGTTCCTCTCAGCCCTTTTAGTGCCTTTAGGTGGTTTTTTGCATGTATCTGTTCTGCATAAGCTGTTGCTTCAAATAATTTTGCAACATTTGCTAATCCTTTTTTCATTGCTATTTCTGCAAAAAGTCTATACTTCATTGAAGCTTGACTTTCTCCTGCAAAAGCAGCCTTTAGATTCTCTTCCGTCATTTTACCCATGGTAAATCACTTAAGACCAGTTATTTTCATTCTTTAAAAGACTTTCGTATACATCGAAAAAAATTGTCTTTTTCGAAGAAATTAATTTGAAAACCGAATTAATTAGTTCTTTTTTTCTAAGTTTTCTTGCCAAATCCTTAAATATATCTGCGATTATAAAGAAGATAGATGAAAGAACTAGACCAAATAGATATCATTATTTTGGAAGCGCTAATCGATGATTCTAGAACCTCACCGACGAACCTAGCCAAAAAAATAGGCAAATCTGAGGCAACCGTGAGAAATAGGATTAAAAAATTGGTAGATGTGGGAATAATAGAAAATTTTGGTCTGGAAATTAATGCTAAACTTATTGGCTATAAAATAGTTGCTTATGTGGGAGCCGATCTAGCAGATCCAGAATCTGTTTCTGATACACATAGGTATTTGAAAAAACTCCTTAAGAAAGAACTGAAAACTAATATCAGAATACCAAAAATTTACCTGACACATGGAGACCATGATATTTTGATTGAAATTTGGGCAAAAGATCTTGATTGCTTTAATGATTTCATAAGTGAGAATATAGAGAGTAATCCTAACTTCTCTAAAATATGTCCTGCAATAATTGTTGAAAAATTATAATTTTGTCTAAAAAACCATTAATAATATTAATTCTGATCAAAATTCTAAAAAAGGAAAGTCTTGCAACAGTTGCAGAACAATTCTACATGATATCTTATAATCTTTAGTGACAATAATTAATTATGAGAAAATTTACGATTGCATTTTCAATAGGTCTTTTTCTAATTCTAATGGGAAGCATTTCTGCAGTTAACGCCGTACCTGGCCCTGGATATGCTGGAGAAAGATCAGGTGATGACATCTGGATCAGAACACCTCAAATAACCGTTAAGATTGCTGAAAATAAACCCAATATCATGTTCTGGGATTCTTCAATTAATGATTCCACTGGAGTTTACAATGTATGGATTCATAGTATTGCCGAGTTATTTGGAGATGATATGGTTCTTGACAATAGAACCGAGCTTAATGGCCAGTTTTATAATCTAATTCACATAGACTGGACAAGCGAAATTGAAGAAACCGAGACCGAATTAACCGTTACTTTGACTTCTGAAGAATTGTCTAATGGTGCTGTTGTGAAATTCATTTTCCATGCTTATTTTACTGATGAAACAGTTGAAGAAACACAGATTGCTACTGATGATTCAACTACTGTAGTTACTCATGAAGTAAAGGCTTTAAGTGAAGTTAAATTTGATATTGTTGTCGAAAATTGGACTTTCAGTGAAGGGGCTCAAGCTTTAACACTGGGTGTAAGAGTAAATGAGTTACGAAACAGGCATAGAGTACGAATTAATGAAACCACTGCTCCTGCAGATGGTGCAACTCTTAATCGCACAAGAGTTGGTTTTGGTACAGAAGATGTAGAAACAGCCTATATTAATTGGGTTCCAACCTATAATGTTTATGACTCAGAAGGAATTTTAGAAAGCACAAATGATGTGATAGTAGCTGCTTCTTCATATGGCCTTAGAGAGGATCAAGGACCATCTGCTGGACAACGGTTTGGTATTGATTACGCTAATATTTTCTTCCTCTATGAAAACTATGGAGATGGAAAAACAATGATCCATGACCCTACAATTGGCGTAGGTGATAGTTTAGTAGCTGAGGATGATGCTCCCTCTTTTGAATTAGGTATTGCTCTTACTGCAATGGTTACTTTTGCTGTAATTGTCAGAAGAAGAAATTAAGAAGAAACTTAACTGAATAATAGTTTAGTTTCATCGCTTTTCTCCTCCTCCTTTCTTCTAATTAATGCTTTGTTTTGCTTTTACTAAAATACACCTTTTTAGTTCTTTTTTTTCGATTTTTTTTCGACAAACTCTTTTATTCTATCATTTCACCTTTTCAAACTTATAAAGAATTTAGTTAAAACATTAGACAATTAAATAATTAATCAATTTGTTTTATCAAATCTTTTTTAAATTAAGCTTTATTCTCTTGAACTAGCATGAGTACCCAATTAAACATTTTCTTAGAGATCAGTATTATTTTGATTGTTTCTTTTGGCCTAGGTCATATTTTATCCCGGTTTAAGATACCTTTAGTACTGGGCTTCTTAATTGGTGGTTTAACTATTAATTTCGTTAACGCTTTTATCCTTAAAGGAATTGACCAATTCTTTTTCATTAATCTTCTACCTTATATTGTAGATTTAACCCTTGGTTTTATTGGGTTCAGTGTGGGTGCAGAGTTGGAGTATAGTAAACTTAAAGGGAAGTTAGGAAAACGTCTGATTATTGTTCTTTTTGAGTCGATCGGTACTTTTCTAGTTGTTGGAGCTCTTGTTTGGTGGTGGACTGATAAATTATACTTAGGTGTTATTTATGGTACAATTGCTACAGCTACTTGTCCTGCAACCACCGCAAGTGTGTTTAAAGAGCTCAAAGCTGAAGGAGAATTGAAAGATACTGTAGTTTTTGTTCTATTGATTGACGATATTGTTGCGATCACTCTTGCCTCTTTTGCTCTTCCTTTTGCAATATCAGCTATTGGAGGGGGCACATCAATTTTAGCTAGCGTTTTTGAAGCTTTCAAAGAGATAGGTTTGAGTGTTCTAATTGGTGTAAGTATCGGATATCTTTTCACTCAAATATATAAGCGAGAGAAAAATCCAACGGAACATGTTGAAATTGTTCTTATGATGGTTCTTTTTGCTGTAGGTGTGTCAAACCACTTTCATGCTTCACCTATACTAACTTTGATGATTGTAGGAATTTATACGATTAATTCATGCAAAAATAGTGGACCTGCCTTTCATGAGGCAGAAAAGCTAGAAAAGCCCTTTGTGTTAGCATTTTTCACATTAATTGGTCTATCGTTTGATATTACTGTTATAGGAACTACAGGAATAATTGTGTTAATCTATGTTGTTGGGAGAACAATAGGAAAAACAGTAGGCGCGTATACTGGTGCGATATCGCAGAGGGTACCATCAAATGTAACTAATAATCTTGGATTATCGCTCCTTTCACAAGCTGGCGTAGCAATTGGTTTAGCTACCTATTTGTTTAATCGGTTACAAGGGATGGGTGCAGAAGCAGAAGAGATAGGAGCTTCAATTATTGCAACTGTTACGGTAACAACAATTCTTTTCCAAGTTATAGGTCCGGTTGGTGCCCGTATAGCTATTTTAAGAGCCGGAGAGGCCAATAAAATGTCTGCTGACAAGGTTTTAATGCAGCCACAACTAATGCCATTGTTAACTCCTTTTGATCCTCACGATTAATCAAATAATATAAGAAAGTCCTCATAAGTAAGACTTTAATTGAATACTTGAGAGCATAAAGTGAGTTAACCTAACTTTGTTTAACTATAGAAGAACTATAACGAGCAAAAATAATTTGAAACAGTAAATTGACGAGGAACAAACATGATTGATATTGATCGAGAAACTGAAAGAGAAGTCATAAAACTGTTATCAATGCTGGAAGATGAAGTAGTTGTTCATTTATTTGTAATTGATAGTTGTGTTTACTGTAAGGAAACGGAAATTATGCTAAGAACATTGGCAGATCTATCTGACATGGTAAAATTACTGATTTGGAGTGGTTCTAATAACAAGAAAGCCCAAGAATATGCTATCGATAAGTTTCCTGGAATAATTATTGAAGGCAAAAATAAAGGAACTATTCGCTTTTTTGGTATTCCATCAGGTTATGAATATACCTCTTTAGTTCATTCAATACTTAGTGCAGGATCGTTTAGTACAGATATTGACGACAATATTCGTGAACGAATAGAAAAACTGGAAAAGAATGTTCATATTCAGATATTTGTTACTCCAGATTGTCCTTATAGTCCTCTTGCGGTAGTTCAAGCCCAAAAATTAGCTTCAATTTCAAACAAAATAACAGCTGATATGATTGAAGCACGAGAATTCAAGAATTTAGCTAAAGAACATTCAGTATCAAGTGTACCTAAGATAATTATTGATGGCAAACCAGGGGCAGAGGGGCCAATTGATCTTGAAAAATTACTTTCACTCATTGAACCTGATGATGAATCCGATTAAGAATCTTAAGAGATATTGATTAATTATCCTTTGAGTGCATCATCATGTTCAATTATTAATCTGGTTTCGTTATATTTTACTTAGCCACTTAGAAAATCAAATTTAATTAAAAAGTAAGGAGGAGGAGAAAAGCGATGAAATTATATCAGAATTTAGTCAAATCTTCTTCTTAATTTCTTCTTCTGACAATTACAGCAAAAGTAACCATTGCAGTAAGAGCAATAGCAATTTCGAAGGAAGGAGCATCATCCTCAGCGACTAAGCTGTCATCTACACCAATTGTTGGGTCATGGATCATTGTCATGTTGTCACCATAGTTTTCATAGAGGAAGAAGAGATTGGTATACTCCACACCAAATCTTTCACCTGAAGCAGCACCATGATCCTCTCTGAGACCATAAGAGGCTACTGTTGAAGTAACATTGTTTGTTTCTGTTAACAGTCCATCTGAGTCGTAGACGTTATAGGTAGGAACCCAATCAAAGTAGGCTGCTTCAGTTTCATCTGAAACAAAACCTACTCTTGTTCGATTAAGAGTTGCACCATCTGCAGGAGCAGTGGTTTCATTAAATCTTACTGTGTGTCTATTTTGTAATTCATTAATTCTGACGCCTAATATTAATGCTTGAGCCATTGGCGTAAAATCCCAATTTTCAACAACAATATCGAATTTAATTTCACTTAAAGCCTTTACTTCATGAGTAACTACAGTAGTTGTATCATCAGTTGCAATCTGTGTTTCTTCAATTGTTTCATCTGCAAAATAAGCATGGAAAATGAATTTCACTACTGCTCCATTAGCTAATTCTTCAGAAGTCAAAGTTACTTTTAATTCTGTTTCTGTTTCTTCAATAGCTGATGTCCAATTAACTGCTATTAAGTTATAATATTGTCCAGCCAGCTCAGTTCTATCATCAATAACTAAGTCGTCGCCTATTAACTCAGTTATACTATGAATCCAAATACTATAAACTCCAGTAGTGTCATTTTGTGATGAATCCCAGAATATAATACTGGGTTTGTTCTCAGCAATTTTAACGGTTATTTGAGGTGTTCTTATCCAGGTCGCTTCAGTATTCCTTTCTCCAGCATAATCAGGACGGTCAGCCACAGTGTTTACTGCAGAAATGCTTCCCACTAATATTAGAAAAAGTGTAATTGAAAATGCAATCGTTAATTTTCTCATAATTAATTATTGTCGCTAAAGATTATAAGATATCATGTAGTATTGTTCTGCAACAGTTATGAAACAATTTCAATGGTTTTTTTTCCTTGTTTTCTTTCTCACACCAGATAGATAACTTAACAAAGAATTGCTTTACTGGAGGAATGAAGCACTATGAAGGCTGAACAGATAGATTGGGTTGAATTTGACGTTTCTTCTACCTCTAGATACTATCGAGTTAATGGTGTAGTAAAATTAAAGGTTTACGAGTTTACCGCTCCCATAGATGAGAAACCTCCAGTAGTCTTCATTCCTGGCTGGGTAACAAAAATCGAGGTTTTTATTTCTATAATCAAACAATTAATGGCTCATGGACACACTGTTTATTATTGTGAGCTCCGAGAAAAAGCTTCATCTAGACTAGCTATTCCCAAGCCTAAACCTGAAGATTTCAGCATTGAACATACGATTGCTGATTTGAAAGCTCTTGTAACACAGCTAGGGCTTGAAGGAAAAGATTTTTACTTCTTTGGTTCGTCATTAGGTGCAACATTAATTGCCGACTATCTTTCAAGAGAAGATACTCCTCAAAACATTAGACCTATTTCAAGTGTTTTTATGGTCCCTGCTTTAGAGATTAGGCCCCATACTTGGCAAAAATTGTTAATTAGAATTCCTTTGATTTTTGAAAAAATAATTGTTGCAATAGTTCAGTGGTACATGACTCGCACTTTTACTAATCCTGAAGAACCAGAGCAAGCATATAGTTTTATTGAAAAAATAGCAACCATTGATGGGCGTAAGATACAACTATCAGCTATTTCCATTGATCGAATGAATGGTTATCAGGTAGCTAGATTTGCCCATAAAGTAAAAGACAAAATATTGGTAGTTGGTGCTGAAAAAGATTGGTTACATCTTGAGAACGAAGCGCAAATTTTTGCAGATCAAATGTCTAATGCTATTTATGTCAATTTGATATCCAATAAATTTACGCACAATGGTGTGATGGGTAATATAGCTTCCAAATATTTTGCTAACGAGTCTTATGACGAAATTCTTCCTAAGTCCGTCTAATTCTGATCAATTGGATCCAAAACTAGTTCATGTGTAATTAGTTTATTCAAAAAAAGGGAAAATGGAGGAGAAGAAGTAAAAGAGTATTATTTACATGAACTACCCACCACCTCCGCTTCGCATGCGGTGGGGGTTTCCTACGAGTCCTCACAACTCTTTCGAGAAACTTTCATTTGACGTTTGGCTGTTTGTCGTAGTAGACCCTCAAAAGACTACGTCCTTTGAAGATCCCCTGTCCATAAGGGGTTCTTGCAATAGATCCAAGGATCACAATTGCATTTAATAATGCAACAATTCCATCTTTCTCTTTTACCACATGGGTGCTGGAATTCGTTACAGAAAAATATAGCCTTTAATCCTTTATAAACTTAGAACAGACCTCTATAAAAGTATAAAAGTAAAGGTTGACCTTTCCAAGGTCAAGACGCGAAATTCATCCCCTACCTCCGTTCGCTTCGCTCACATACAATAGGAGACTTCTTTCGCAGTAAGTTAAATGCTAGTCTGTCTTATTGAATTTTGCATAAGGTGCTCTTTCTCCAGCAAGGTATTCTTCATGCACATCAACATATTTATTCAAAGTAAAGTACCCTACGATGAAAAAGAGAAACAATGGTACAAGTGCTATAGCAAAAGAATTTTGCTCAGAATAACCCAAAGCGTCTCCTAATAAAATGCCTCCTGCAAAGAGTAATGGGCTGATAATAGCACTTACTCTTCCACTGATCTGTTTGAAACCCATGTAGGATGCAACCTTGGAGGGAGGAGATATTTCATAGATAAATTGTCTTCCAATAATCCAGAGTCCTCCAAAACCTATTCCTATTGAAAAGGCTGAAAGAATCATAATTTGCCAGGGGAAGATATCATTTCCATTGGGTTCCCAGCAAGCTAAAATTGCTAATATTACTGAAATGCCCCATGCATAGATGTTGAACTTGAAGATTCTCTTGGGTCCAAACCGATCAAGGTATATTCCAGTGAAGATTGCACCAATCATAGCCAATAATCCACCCATGGCAATAACTATTAATGCTTCACCCATTGTGGCTCCAGCCCCATCTACTATTACTGCATTCATATAAAGTACTGTTGCATTGGAGGCATCAGTAACAAAAAACCAAGTAATAATAAATAGTAGCGCATTTTTATCGTTTAATAAATCTGAAAAAGTAACTCTAAAATCTTTAAGAGCTATTCTAACATTTTTCTTGATACCATTACCATTGCTGATTACCTTTTCTTTGCTGAATAAGAATGGTATTGTAAAAAGTAGGATTGCTATTACTGAATAACCGATGAAATCAATCAATCCCCCATAGTCTAAATCGGCTGATCCGTCAAAAACATCAGAAGGAGCACTTGGTTCACCATGCAATGCATAAGCCAATTTTCCCAAGCCTATTGCACCAAAAGTACCGATAAAAGCTAATGAACCAGAAATAGCTGATGCAGTTCCTCTTTCCTCTGTTTTTGCAAGGAAAGGAATCATAGAATCAAAAAACATTCTACCTGCTTGATAACTAAAGTTAGCTAACACAAAAAGTAGACAAAGTGTAACAAAATCATTAAAGAACATCATTCCAGTAGTAGATAACATCATTAATGTTGCTGAAAAAATAACAAACGGTTTACGACTTCCAGTAGTATCAGAAATGGCTCCAATAAGTGGACCAAGGATAGCAACTAGTAAATTCGAAAAAGCCATAAAAAGTGACATGTATAGGAATGCATCCTGATAGGACCCAATTCCTTGATCAAAGGCAACCAAAAGAACGAGGGGTTGAAAAGCTAAACTAATAATTGCTTGACTGAATAGTGTGTCACCAGCATCATAGCTTGACCAGAGCAAAATATTTTTTCTCTCTGTTTTCTTTGCCTCTATTTCGGTTTGATCAACGTGTGAGGAAGTCATAACATACTGCGGAGAAATTAATAGTATAAAAACTTTAATAGTTTCTTAATCATTCAATAGTAAAAAAAAGGGATAATGGAGTGGATAAAAAACGAATAAAGAGTAAAAAGATCTTATTCTTATATACTCTATTGGAAATTACTCTTTATTGCGATTTAAGTAAGTCATAAGACCCATTTGAGCCCACATACGATTCTCTGCTTGACGATAGATCTTAGTTTTTGCATAATTTTCAGGAAGCAAATCTTCGTTCATTTCATAACCTAAGTGAATAGGCATGCAGTGAAGAATGTAGGGTTCAGATCCTTCGATCATCTTTTTGTTAAGCTGATAGGGCATCATTGATTTAAGCCTTCGTTCTTTTTCATCAGCAAAGTCAGGATTAGTAATAAACTCTAAATCAATCCAAGTATCAGTATAGAGGAAAACAGTCTTATCAGTGTCTAGGGCTTCTTTTACATCTAGAGTTTCATGGAAAAGGCCTGTTTTTCTGGCTTTTTCTAGAAGTTCCTCATCATGAGCCGGAGCATTTTTCTCAGGAGTGACACAATAAACTTCACAACCAAGAGCTGTTCCTGCTGAAACAAGCGAATTTGCAACATTGTTATACATTCCAACATAGACCATTCTAGCATTAGAATACTCACCTGCTAATTCTTTAACAGTCATGTAGTCGGCTAATCCTTGACAAGGGTGATATTTTTCACAAAGAGCATTGATTACTGGTACAGATGCTCCAGCAGCAATTTTCATAAGTGTTTCATTCTTTTTAAGACGAGCCATAATAGCTTCAGCATATCTACTCATAACTGCTGATTCTAAGTTGGCTTCAGTTATACCAAGGTTACTTTTAGCCCAATCAAAGAAAATACCATGACCTCCTAGTTTTGTCATACCAATCTCGAAGCTTAATCTGGTTCGAGTTGAGGTTTTCTCAAAAAGCATTATTAGTGATTGATCTTTGAGCTCTTCATTGTATTTTTCGGGGTTGTTTTTAATATCAATCCCTAATTCAATCATTTCGGCTATTTCTTTACCATCCCAGTCTTTCCATGAAATTACATGTCTAACCATAATTTTCACCTAAGAATATAGACATTAGCTATTATTCTTATTGAGAGAGTTAAGTTATACCAATAAAAAATATTCTCAAGTAGAGAATGTTAAGTAATTTACTACAAAAGCTAGTTATAACGATTAGATTGTGTTTCTTTTTGAAAAATACAAGTAATACAAGTATTAGGTAAAGTAAAAAAAGAAATGATAGTAAAAAACGTAAAATTATCCATCATTTCTTGAATCTTTTAAGTTTAGTCTATTACCTTTTTTTACGCCTACTTAGAGTTATTACAGCAATTCCAAGAGCAGGTAAAACAATGTTCAATCTTCCATCATCTTTTTTTGAAGGTTCTGTAGGGTCTATAGGTGTTGTTGAGTTGTAAAAGTCTAATTCCATAATTTCGGAAATGGCAACATATCCCTCTGTCCAAGCATAGGTATAGATATCGAATTTCCCTTCGCTCATTTCAGGCATAGGGATTTCTAAGTATCCTTCACCCTGAACTGGTTCATATTTCACTCCTTGGAAAACAATCCATCCTTCAATGATACTGGGTATTTTGGTGTAGTTCTCACTGTCTAAGAATTTCACTGTAATCACTTCTGATGGTTCAGCAATATCATAATAAAGATTTGTTGATACTTTTGCTCTTTCTCCTTCAGCTTGAACTGATACCCATGCTGGGTCAAAAATAGTCTCTTCTTCTGCTCTAAAACCAAAAGCTATTCCTTCCATTCCGGGATATGCTTCAACTTCCACTTCCCAAGAATCACCTATTTTAATCATCGTTTCTTCGGTGAAGGTTGTCCATGAATCAATTGACCAGAGAAGCTTAACATCTGGTTCTGCATAAAGAAGCCCTTCTGTACCATATCCTATTTTGAGATTCCTCTCTTTTTGTAAATATTCAGGATAGGTTGCTCCTGATATAGTAATATTGCTTTTCTCATTCCAGCCGGCTAACAAGTAATTATTGTCCTCATCTTCTTCTGAAATTAGCTTACTAGGGTCGATAGTTAAATCGGCAAGAATATTTGCATCTGAACTAAAAGAACCTATTTCAATAACTTGTCTTTCTAATCCTTCTAGTAATCCGATCTCAACTGTTCTCACTGTGTGATCAACATTGAAAAAATACTCTAGTGTTACATCATCAGCATCAGTTAATCCTAGATTAATTACTTCTACTCCAAGATTAATTACTGTTGGGTCATCACCTAATCTAACCAACCTATTAACGATTAGATCAATTCCTGCAGGTGGAAAATTAATTTCTATTTCCTTGAGGTTATTTGATTCGCTTGTTTCATCCCAACTATCTGATGGATCAATAAACACACTTGCCACAGTTTTCTCAGAGATTGTTAAAGCAGCCGAAGAAGTGATTTCCACCTGTTCATTTACTACAATATCAACTAGTTCAGTCCATGACCATTCGTCAAGTTTGAATTCAACTGGTACATCTACGAGATCTACTTCCCCAAAGTTCGTTACAGTTGCTTTAAGTTCAAAAGTACTGCTTGTACTAAGTGGTTGTTCTGTTACTTCAAACTTTGTAACGGCTAACTCTTCACTTTTCTTATCAAGTGTTAAGGTATCAAAAATTGATCCATTAATGAAGTAAGCAGTTAGGCTTATACTTGTTGCAGAAGCCTCAACCATACCTACATGATACTCTGATGCTTGTTTTACTTGGTAAATATTATTAGCATTGGGATCTGGTTGGTAAATTGGTGCTCCTCCTCCTCCTAATGTGACATAATTAATTCCATCCTTGTAGCTTCTTTCATACATGTGATCATGCCCACTAAATACAAAATCAACTTCATATTGTCTGAATATTGGTTCTAGGAGAGCTTCATGTACTTTAGCTGACTCATCCTCATAATGTCCTCCTGAAGTATAGTATGGTCTATGAAAAGCCACTATTTTCCATGGTTGATGTGTCGTTGCTAAGTCTTGAATTAGCCAGTCTCTTTGATTTCTTGTAAAATCACCAAATGAGTCACCTAAAATAAGTGTTTCAGTATTCAGTATAGTTATATGCACGGGTCCATAGTCCAATGAATAATAATACTCATTTCCTGGTAAAGCATAGAGATTTTTATAATTTTTAGAAAACCTAGGCGTTTCATGGTTTCCTACAGCTGCTATTATTGGAGCTATTGCATTAACTGGTTCCACATCTTCAAAGAATGCATCCCAATGGTTGAGTTGTTTTCCTTCAGTTACCATATCTCCTGTATGAATTTGGAATTCTGGGTTTAAAGAAGCTGCGAAGGCGGCTATTTCCTGTCTATTTAATCTTGATTCTGTGCTTTCTCCTCTTGAGTCTCCCCATGCTAAGAAGTTAACTGTAGACTCGATGCTATCCGGGGCTGTCTTGAATTGAAATACTTCTGACCAGCTTTCTCCTACTCCTACTTTGTAGAAATAATCAGTGTTTGGAGTTAATCCCATTATTTTTATTTCATGGGTTGTTTTGTTTTCTGGAATGCTTACTGTATTTCCTAATGCCGTTGTTTCTCCATATTCACATATTCCTATTCCTTCTGTAGCTGACTGAAACATTACAACTATAGTTGTTTTCGGATCATCATCCCATGATAACCTTACTTGAGTTATTTCTCCCTCTTGAAGTGTTAGTGCAGTTGTATTTTCTGTTGTTATTCCTACTCCTACACTTGCTAGAAGTATAACTAACAATAATAGACTCATTTTACGCATTATTTTCACATCTTATTCTCTCATTCTTTCTTTAAAAAAACTTCTAGTCTTTTTTTTTAAACCAGTAGAAACCTTTATATATATAGAAAACCTATATCTATATAGGAATAAATCAAAATATATAGGAGAAGAAAAAAGATGATAGGAATAATAATAGAAATAGTGATCTTAGCATTGATAGCCCTAATAGCAATAGGAATAGTGTTAATGGCTGTAGAACTGGCAGTGTAAAAAAAAGAAAGGGGGAGGAGGTTTAAAATTTTCAGAATTTCAGATTTTCAGAATTTTGGAAAAATTATCCTTCCATATCTAAAACTTCAACTCTTAAATTGGGGAGACGGGATTTAAGCTCGGAAGCAAATTCAAGTTCACCGATACCTCTACCAACATGCATAGGAATAGTAATTTTAGCATTAACTGCTTGAGCTGCTTCAATGCACTCATCAACATCCATGACATAAGTACCACTGACAGGAAGAAGAGCAATATCTGGTTCTAAACCGTCCATCTCAGGGATTTTGTCGGTGTCGCCAGCATGGTAGATTGTTAAATCGTCAATGTGGATAATAGGTCCAATATGACCCGATTCTTTAGGATGAAATGGTTCACCAGGAGAGCGAAATCGATGAGTATTGTAAGCAGGGATAGCTGAAAAGGATAAATCATCGATATCTATTTTATCCCCTGGATTGAGTGCAAAAACTTCTTTTTTAAGAGATATTTCACTTATCAATTTCTCTTGGCAAAT
>DAOWED010000139.1 GCA_030638685.1 Candidatus Heimdallarchaeota archaeon
ATATTTTTCCCAATCTTCTTGTGTTGCCTCTTTTGGGTCAAATTTCTCAATAATAATCCGCATAACTTCTATATCACTCCATTATTTATAAACTTTTATGTAAGATGTAAATAAGATACACAAAATACTAAAATGTAACTAAAGATAAGAGTTAAGAAAAACAAGTGTTTGAGAAGTGAGGTCATCATGTAGGTTAAAATAGAAAATAGAGGAGAAGAGAAAATAATAAGTGTTTTTTAGTCAAGTCTAAAAGTATCTATCATTGCTTTGACGTCATCACCCAAAGGATAGAGAACGGGACTAGTACAACCGTTTTCAATGTATTCAATTACTTTAGCACGACATTCATCAGGAGTACCAGCAGCAGCAATGTTTTGGACCACAGAATCTTCAACTAAAGGCATTGCCTTTTCTATATCTTCAGAAGTGGCAGGCCAAGAGACGATTGAACGAATTTCATCCAATAAATCTTGCTTGAGACCGATGGCTTTACCAAAGTGAGGTTGTTGAGCTAAATATTGAGTGACTAGTTTTTTAGCATTCCAGATAGCTCTGTCACCATCTTCATCTAAAGAACAAACAACTAACTGTGGTCGATCAATGTCATCCATCTTGCGACCAGCAAGGTCAGCTCCTTTCTTAATGGAAACTAATGCTCGTTGATTATATTCAGTAGAAACTAAATAATTCAAGAGTACACCATCTGAGATTTCACCAGAAAGCTCGAGCATTTTAGGACCAGTTGCGCCAATGTAAAGAGGAACGTCAATTGCTTTTCTGGAGCCATGAACAATATCTAAGTTGATATCTTTCACATCAACAAATTCACCTTTGAATGTAACAGTTTCCATAGCAAGTAACTTTCGCATGGTTTCAAGATATTCTCTCATTGCAAGGAGAGGTTTTCTACGTTTAACACCTACTTGAGAGGCAAGAGGATCCCACCAAGCTCCAAGCCCACAGATAACCCTACCGGGTGCAAGTTGATCTAATGTACTAAAGGTTGCTGCACATAAACCTACATTTCTAGTCCAGTTGTTAATAACACCGGAACCTACTTTGATTTTTTCAGTAACTGCGGCGATAGCAGACATAGGAACAGTTGCTTCTCTGGCAAGCCTTGATTCAGCGAACCAAACAGCTTCAAAGCCTGCTTTTTCAGCATACTTTGCAAACTCCATCTCCTCTCTAAGGGAATGTTTATCTTGAAGATACATAGCTGGTCTTAATATTTCTGTCATTTAATCACTTCAAATTATATAGTATCATTAATAACAACTAATTTTATAAAAAAGATATCGTTCTAACACTTCAAGAATGAAAAAGAGGTTCTCTTAAGGAAAATCCATTTTGAAAGAGTAAAAAATCATTTTCATGTTAGAAGAGCTTCTTATTGTAATTAAAAAAATCACGGAAGATAGTGTCAAATAATGAAAAAAAAACTTAAAACGAAATTAAAGGAACTCCTCCCCCAAGAGGAACACTATAATGCTAACTAAAAGTCTAGTTCTTCCTCTTCAAGAAAATATTCTTCATCTTGTTCTTCTTCAGGAAGTTCTAATTCTTTCTTTGTTAGACCATTAGTTTTTCGCACTTTATCGAGCATTCCGTTAATATCTAAACCAAACTGTTTACCGATAGCTAGAACTTGCATCATATTTTTAGGAACTATTCCTAGAGGAGATTCACTTGAAGAACCGTTTCCTCCAAGGTTCATCCAATTGATGTCGCCTACCTTCATTGATGAGGCAATTACAGGTAACTGGTCGATAAGCCTTTGCATAAGTACTGCTTCATTGATCTGGTTTTGAGCATTAACTTTCTCTTTAAGACCTTCTGCTTCAGCAAGAAGAATGGCTTTATTGCCCTCTGCTTCTGCCATCATCTGCCCTTTACGAGCCTCAGCAACAATTTTAATCTGTTTAGCTTCAGCTTCTGCATCTTTCTCTCTTTGAATTAATGCAGTCTGAGCATCGATAGTTTTTTGCTCTTGCTCCTTATTAGCTAGCTCAACTTGTTTTGCCATCTCAATCTTCATGAATTCAAGTTGTTTAACACGAACAGCTTCACCAACCTGTTGTTCACGGTTTTGGATAGCTACTTCAACAGCTCTTTTCTTCTCTTGCTCAGTAAGATCTAATATTCTTTGCTGATCAACAACTGCTTTATCTCTAACAAGTTCTCTAACTTTAGCAATTTGGTCTTGCTCAGCTTGATAAGTCCTTGTTTCATTACTGGCTAGTGATTCAGCCTTAGCAATTTTGAGGCTTTTTTTAATAGCCATCTCTTGGATATCTCTTTCAGTTGAAATGCTGATTTCCTGAGCAGTTCTTCTTTTCTCATTCTCAAAGGGAGCTTGTAAATCATTGAAGAGTTCCTGGTTTACAACGGTAACATCGCGAACCTCAACTGTTTCAATTGATACACCCCAGCTTTCGACAATGGGAGTTACTTCGCTCATTATTGATTCAATAATGATACTTCTTTCTCTCAAAATTTGTTCAAGAGTCATGTTAGCGACAGCTGTTCTGATTACTGCTTCAACAATTTGTTCTAATGTTACTGAAATGCTAGTCATTGCTGTTGTTCCAATAGCTTTGAAAGCCATTTCAGGTTCCATAATTCTCCATACAATAAATCCTCTGACAATAATCTCTTGGTTTTCCTTTGAGATCACTTTATCAGAAGCTGAAATATCAACTGTTTGAATTGCTGTTGAAAGGACCACAATGTGGTCGACTATCGGTAAGAGAAAAACTCCTCCTCCATAAGAAGCAGTTTTCAGTTTACCTGATCGGAAATGAAGTACGAATTCATTTGATGTAAATATTTTATAGCGATTCTTGAAAATAATGATAAGCATTAGTGATACGAATAAAATGCTCATAACTATTAAGAACGCTGGATGCATTATTAATGTGCTAAATTCCATTTTTAGTATTCCTCCGAATAATTAGTTTTTTTGTTTGTTTTCTTTTTTTGAGTTTGAGTTTGTGAGGTTGATCTCCCTCTATATAAACGAGTGATAACTAGATGTTCTCCTAGAATAGCTTTGTAGACCAAAGCCTTCTCTCCAGCTTGAATATTGTCAAATGGAGAAGCACCAATAGCTATTGATTTTCTAACAGCTCCATCAGGAGTTGTAAGGAGAACTAGCCCTGGTTTCTCATGAGTAACTCCGTAAACTACCTTGACATACTGTCCTGGTGCTGCTTTTCTAACAGGAGTTACGTAAGCTTTTGTCATTTTCTTGAGTAGAAAATTAAAGCCCCAATAACAGAAGTATGCAAAAAGCAGAACTAGCCCTATTCCAAGGTCGCTTCGTCCGTAGGTTTCGAGTAAACCCAATCCACCTAACCCGTAAACCATACAAAAAGTAGCTATTCCACCAATTAAACTACCTGACCCTTCAATTTCTACTGTTCCAGCTGACCCATCAACTGCAATAGTACCAAACCCAATATCGGGATCAACTTCTTGGTCTAAGTCTATCTCTTTGTCAAAGTCTAGCTCATGATCTAAGTCTATCTCTTTGTCAAAGTCTAGCTCATGATCTAAGTCTAAGTCATGATCTAAGTCTAGCTCATGATCTAAGTCTAAGTCATGATCTAAGTCTAAATCGTGATCAATGTCTAAGTCTTGGTCTAGATCTGTTCCTGCTTCGTGCTCAATTTCATGCTCGTGTTCTGCCATTTCACTTGCAATGAAACTTATTAAGTAAATGAAAAAGAACGTTAACCCAAACACGGCCATTCCTGCTGTGAAACCGTATAACCAATCGTAGGGGATTAGTTCTACTAGCGTCATCTTAGGCTTCTCCTTGTTTTTTCAAAAAGTAAGCATCTTTGTTTCTTCTGAATCTGAATTTCCAATGATTGACTTCTTGTTCCTTTTCAGCCTTGTTCTTTCTTCCTTTACTCATTTCTTATTCCTTCTATATTTTTGCTAATCAATATATTATTCTATTTATCCTAGCATATTTATATTGTCTCATATATATATACGCATTAGAACTATATATGTCTTTCGACGTTAAAAATGAAAGAAGAAGAAAGAATAGTAAAAAACGTGAAAAGGAGGGGAAAGAAGGAAGAGAAAGAAAGTGAATTTAGCGGAAAAAAGAATTAATCCAATTGGAAGCATGTACCTTAGCAGCTTCTAATGAATCAGTAGTGAGTAAGTCTATAGGAAGAGTATTTTCTTCGCAAACTTTAACATGATATTTCTTTTCAGTAATTTCGTTTTCAGGAAGGGAAAGCAAGTTCAGAAGTAGTCTAAGACGATTCTTTAGATTAGCTGGATTAGTTATTTGAAAAATATCATTCAAATAATCTGAAGTAAGGGCTACTACATTGACCTTTGAGAAACTGATAACAGGTTTATCTAAAGGAAGAGTTACTAATGAAATTCTCTCATCTCTTGAAAAATCTCTTTTCTCAGGGTAATAAAATAATAAACCAGATCCGTTTTTGTGAATATACTTCAGAAGGGGTAAAATTCTTAGTAACCAATCATTTAGTGCCCAATGTTCAATACAAAGAACTCCCTTAAAAGGACGCCATTCCTCGTTTTCAAGTAGTTCCCCTTTAAGTTCATATTCTTCAGGAGTTGAAATCAACTCTTTGTCAGTTATTATTTCGTTTGCATTATTTTCAACCATTTGCCCGACCTCATAAATGTTACGTATTAGATATATTTGAACTAGTTTTTAATTATTTGCCCTATTTTTCCAAAAAAAAGTAAAAATCAAAAAAAACCATTTTACTGCAAAACAAATGAAAAAAAGTCTGAGAAATCCCTTGGCAAATCTTTAATTAGGTGTTTGCATTAATTTTATACGGTTAAGGGTTATGTCAAATTTTGAAGAAGATAAAGATCATTCGTGTGGAAATTGTGTTCATTTATGTCCTAATTTCACATGTGCTTTAGAAATCAGGGGAAGAATTAAGGCTTCTGAAATTTTTTTGAGAGGGAAATTTTGTCCTGAATGGCAATATAATGACCCCAATAGAGACAAACTGGAAAGTGTTTATCAAGCAAGTTTTCCATATGAAGAGCTTAAAGAGAAAGTAAAAAATGACTTTATTCTAGATAAAAAAGTTATCGAGATTATCTGCGAAAAAGGGGAAATATCGATGAATGACCTTATGACGGAAACAAAGCCATTTGAAGATTTACTTGGGGAATCGATAACAATTGATCAATTGTATAAAATCTGTGAAAGATACAATTGCTTAAAACTAGTTAAAAAATTATAGAGAGGATAAAAATGAGATTTTTCAGAAGACAAAGCAAAAGGGATGCGTCAAAAGATTACTTGAATAGGATGGTAATTGGTTTAGGAGCTGGACTGGTAAAAGCTAGAGCGTTCATAATCAACGAAGATTTTGGTCCACAAGGAACAATGGATGTGCTTGCCACCTGGATGGGACAAGAAATAGGAAAAGAAATGCTAGATAGAAATATCTTAACAAGTAACTCCACTTATGAAGAAATAATTGAAAAAATGCTCAATGAATTGAATTTAGCAGATGGGATATCAACACAATTCACAAACGATGAAGCACGAATCGTTGTCAAAGAATGTCTCATTTGTCCTAGAAGAGTGGGAAATTATGATTTGGAAAGATACACTTCATGCCCAGTTGGCGGATTAATAAGAGGAGTAATAAATTCAATAAGCGGAAAAAGCCCACAATTAACAAGTATTGATTATAATCCCGCAGAAGAATGTGAAGTCAAGATAAATCTTCAAGAGTAAAGCCACAAAAGGAATACAAGCTGAAAACCTTAATAAGCGGAAATATAATTATTACATGGTTAATTAAAATGACTGGATTTCACGAAAAATTAGCTCAAACATGCGAAAACTGCTTTTTCCTATGTCCAAATTATCAATGTGCAAAAAAAATAAGAGGAGTCATCAAGAAAGAACAGATTCACTTAAGGGGTAAATATTGCCCTGTGTGGGAATATAATGATCCTGAAAAAGCACTTGGAGAATCTACTTACAAATCGATTCTATCCTTTGACAAAATTATGGACAAGGTTAAACTTGAAGATTTTCTCGATTTAAAAGTCTTGGAACTGGTTTGTGCTTCTGCAATAGTAACAATTAGACAACTTCAAGAGTTAATTGAACCATTTGAAGCGTTGCTTATTGATGATGTAACATTTACACTTTTAGCAAGCATATTAGACCGGTTTTATGAAGGTATGCTTGTAGAGAAGGTAAATTGAACAATTGAACTTATGGGAGAAGCTTTTTCTAGATATTTTGCTGGGCTAATAAAAAATAAGTTAAATTAATTTTTGATAGATTTTTTATTCTTTTTTTAGTACAAGCTAATTCAAGCACTCAAATGATGATAATCAATAAAAAAATGGTGGGGGGGAAATTGTTACTTGACCTTAGTCGAGAAAATACTTAGTATCTGTCTCGGGGAGGTCTTCTTTTACGATAGCAATCTTTGCAGTAAACAGGTCTTTCTGGGTCGGGAACAAAAGGAACTTGAGTTTCTTCTCCACAATCAGCACAAGTGGCGTCGTGCATTTCTCTTGGTTCTCGGGATCTATTTCCACCGTATCTATCGTTACTTCGTCTGTCTCTATAACTCATATATATCTACCAGTTATTTTAATTAATTTGCTCCTAATAATTTACAGATATTATGAATCATAAGATTTGTTTATAATTAAGATAATTAACTATACTGAGTAAAAATCACCCAGTAATAAATGCTTTCATTGTGGGAATGGTAACTATAACATTTTATTATTTTTCTTTGCGCATAGGCGTCGTTATGTGCAAAGGCAGTTTGAGTGAGAGTAGAGTAAGTTCAAAGGGATAGTTTTTCAAAAAGATGCAACAAAATAATCAAAAAAAGGAAAAAATGGTGAAAAATGTTCAGATATTTTATAAAAAAAAGTTTTAGCAATTGTGTTATAATCAAGTTTTTCAAAAAACCTTGAAATACTTCAAAAGAAGTCTTTATTTAGCTTGAAAAACCTCGTTAAGTGGTAATAATGTCTGAATTAACTATTTTCACAATTGACTCGTTCACTACTAAACCTTTTACAGGTAATCCTGCAGCTGTTTGTTTGTGTAATCATCCATTAGATGAACAATTGATGCTTAATATAGCTAAAGAGATGAATCTTTCAGAAACAGCTTTTGTAGTACCGATTGATGGACCAGATCACAAATCAGCTTCTATATTTCAACTAAGATGGTTTACACCGGCAGTTGAAGTACCATTATGTGGTCATGCTACATTGGCAACGGCTCATGTACTATTTAATGAACTAGGTAACACTAATGAACTACTCACTTTTGAAACTATAAAAAGTGGAGAACTCTTTGTAACCAAAGCAAAGGATGGACTTCAGATGAATTTCCCTCAAGGAAAACCTGAAAGTATAAAAATATTCGAGGAAATATTAGTGCCTCTTGGAATAAAAAAAGAAGATGTAATTCAAATGAGCTATTGTAATGTGCTAGCTGATTTAGTAATTGAAGTAAAAAGTGTTGAAATAATAACTCAACTTAAACCTGACTATAGCAAATTGATTAAGATAAATGATCCAGAAGGAATAAATGGAGTAATAGTAACTGCAAAAGATGAAAGAGAAGAGTACGATTTTGCTTCAAGATACTTTGTTCCATGGGTAGGAGTGGACGAAGATCCAGTAACTGGGGCAATTCACACCATTCTTGGACCATACTGGGTAGAAAAAATGGGGAATAAAATGTTTAACGCCTTTCAAGCTAGTGAAAGAACAGGTGAAATGCAATTACAATTATTTGAAGAACGAATTATTCTGCAAGGAAAAGCAATAACTATGATGAAAGGAAAACTAAAATTAGTTTAATAATCTTTAATTGTGGATCTCTAGCTATTAATTAATTATCAAAGTCGGGAATGTTGATTTAATCTTCTCTACTCTTTTATTTACTTAAGAATTTTATTAAGTATAAGCAAAAAGTATTTAGAGTAACACTGCAATTATTCTTAATGACAATTTTACTACCATTAATCTGTATAGTCTATGGCATACCGATTCTCGTAGTTTTGTCATCTTTAATTCGTTTGTATATCCAAAATAAAGCGAATTCATCTCTTTTATTGATTATTTTTGTTCTTAGTTTATCAGTATGGTTATTTTCATCCCTTCCTTGGCAACTTGACTTGAATGTTGAAGAAGAAGTAGTACAAATCTTGTTTAAGATAGGTGTAATTTGTGGTTCGGTAGGGCTAATTACTTTAATGATGATTTTCTCAAGATCATATATCTCATATAAAGTGAGTATACTGGCCAGAATAGCAATAACGTTTTATTTAATTGTTATAGGGATAGCAATCTCTTCTATTGCTGAGCCTGAAAATGAATTCTACAATCTTATTAGAGTAGTAGAAAATTGGGAAGCCACTTATCATCCATTGATTTTTTACATAATAAATCTTGCACATTTATTCTTCTTAGCTTCACTCGTACTTGGAGTAAGGGATCTAAATTCTCTTCCTGAGCATTTAATGGAGCCAAGAAATAAGACGATAAACACTTTAATTGCATTTACATTCGTTATAACCTTAATAACAAACTCATTATTTTTCATTCTTGATCCAATTTATGGCATAATTTCTCGTTTAATGGTTATTCTGATTGTTTTATTTCTGGCATATTATGTAGCCCATGAACCGATAATGGTTTTTTTTGATATCTCTAACCCTAAAAAAATCATAAAAGAAGGATATATTGGTTACTCATTATCAGCTTTGACACAATTGGGACCCTCACCAATACACTACTCTGAGGCGTTTAATAACCGTTTTAAAATTGAAGCTTCTGAAATGGTAACAAATTCAATTTTAAGCTTAACAGTAGTGAGCTCTTCTAAAGATTTGGAAGAAACAGTCATTATGCTTCCTTTTGCAAAAAAAGATGATATTGTATCACTAAATATTTCATTTACAATGTACGATCCAACGTTTGATGACCCAAGACATAATAATATGAATATGTGTGTGATCGCAATTCTAATACCATATTTCAAGGCATCACTAAGAAATGTAAAGAAACTTCAAGCAGTAATTAGAACTGAATTAGAAAAAATACCTGAGCTTTCAAAGTTTACAGAAGAGAATTTGGTTGAGATAGTAGCACAAGCACTGACGACTATAGAACTAGTTTAATTTTTCTTTTTTAATAACATACTTTTCTTCCCACCTAGGATACTCCTCTTTAGATAATAATAGATATTCAAATGGGTGATTAAGCGGAAAATTGGATTTTTCATCTATTTCAGCAATTATTGCAGCTCTTTCTATTTGCCTTTTTGGAATATCTCCTACAATTGCTATATCGATATCACTTCCTCCAACGAGTTTTCCTTCAAGAGCACTTCCAAAAAGATAAATTTCAGGATCATTAAGTACTGATTTTATACTCTCAACCATTATTGGAAGATATTTCCTGAAATTAAAAAGCATTTCCAGTCTTACTTTTTCAGCTTCCGATATTTTTAACAAGTAATGTCAACTCCTCTGCAATCAAGATGGCCCTTTCAGCATCTTCTTTTTCGTATTGGAAATCCATGTACCTTGCTGTAATATGTGCTCCTTCAAGAAAGATGAGTAGCTCTCGGTCATAAGTAAGTTCAGTATTAGCTGCATCGTTTAAGATTGATATTAGCTGTCTTAATGAGTGAATTTTTGGAGTGGCTCCTGTGAATTCTAGTATTTTAGCTTCTAGATATAACTGAACTGATTGCACTGCTAAAAAACATGTCAAATCCCAGTCATCACTTTCAAATCTTTGTTTTGCACCTTCTAAGAAATTGTTACCTCTTTTTAGCAATAAATTTACTTCATCACTTTGACTCATACGTAAAATTAGTAACTAGTCTATTTATGTTTTCCTTAAATATCTAAATTATTCCTCTTCTTCTCCCAGTCTAATTTTCATCGGTCGTGAATGACCTCCATGATAAATACTTTGAGCTACAAAAGGAACTTTGGCTTGTGCTAGGAATCCTGGACCATCTTCCGGAATATCTGATAATGGTTCTCTTTTAAGGTCATCTTCTTCTGCAGCAACATCTATTATTTTATCTATACTTTTTTGTATTGAAGGCTTTACTGCGGGGAGATGGATTTTCCCTTCACTCAATGCTTCTTCCAGTGCCATTATTCTATCGATATCGTCATATGAGCTATTTCTTCCTTTCAAGACCAATGCTAATCCCCAATTTTCTGGAGTGATTTCTAAGTATCTTTCCATTGATTTTCTTCTAATGAGAAGATGTTCTCCATAGAGTGAAAGATTAATCAGATCTAATTCTGCTATTCTGCTTTCCTTTGCAAAAATCATCAATGTTCTCTCTTCTTCCATATTTCTGCTGAGATCGTAAAAACTCATGAAAAAGATTATTGGGCTGATAAAATTAATCAGAATAATTCCTTGAAGAACAAAGCTCATCATCTCTGATTCTATACTAGTTAATGATGCACAGAACTGAATGCTGATTAGTGATAAAATTCCTCCACTTGCAATAAATAACCCAACTCTAAATCCCGGAAGTCTTTGAGGGATCCTGAATAGTGAATAGTATTTTTGAACGTTCTCAGTTCTAGTACCAATGTCCCAGTTTGAAGCAACTTTTTCGAAGAGACCTTGGTTCATCCAAACATTAACAAAATCAAACGGTCTTGTCAATAAAGCTAGTAATGGTCCTAGAGTTAAAAGAACTAACACTAATCCATAGTTATCTTCTGGTAAGAAAGGTAAGATTGTTTTATTAAGTCCTCCTTCTTCACTTATTCCAGCTTCCCCAATCAGAAAACGAATTATTGCATAAAAACTTGAGAAAACACTTGCTATGATTAAAATTAATGCTATCCACGCTTGAAATTGAGATGATAACCCTTTGATGTTGGAACCTTTCTTATCATTAGTTTTTATTTTTTTACCCTCGAGAATAGACCAGTTTTTGGCTTGAGAATACTGATTAATAGCAAAAAGGTAAAAGAATTTTCCACTAATTCTAGTAACAATCATTGCCATTGGTAAGAAAAATAGTCCTACTAGTATTCCTTCAATTGTAATTATATCATATAACATCCCTATTAATCCTCCGAGGAAGTATGCTGCTATACCACCCAAGATGATCAAAACGTTTCCTTTACCCGTAAATAATGTAGTTAACTCATCAGGTAAATGATTTTTCTTTTGTAATAATCGAAGTGTTTCTTTATACTCATCCGGAAAACTATCAATTTTGGCATAATTTTCAGATTTAGGCTTCTTTAAGCTTGCACCTATAACACTAAGATAAATAACTAAAACAATAAATCCAATACCGAACCAGCTGATATAAGAGGCATACTCTATTGTTTCTTCAACATTTGAACCAAATTCACCCCGGACTTGAGTTAGTGCACTAATAAAAATAGCCATCACAAGCCAGAAAATAATAAAAACAATTGAATAATTCATAAGTTTAAACTTATCATCTTTTACTTCTGACCATGATGCAGTATGATAATATTTAGCTTCTTTATCTTTTTCACCTTCAATATACTCTCGAGGGATTTGAATGTTTAAGTAACCTCTTCTATAGATTAGTAAACCTATGAGAAAACCAAAACCTGAAAAAGCTAGTATCAAAAGATTAGACTCAAAGAAGTAACCAACAGAACTTAAGACGCTAGTAACTATCAGCAAAGCAATTATCATTCTTGAGGAGGGATTATCGTTAGTACTGAGTGACATCGTTATCTTACTAAGATTTTATTTGGATTAATTAAATGTTGCTCCGATCAGTAAATAACAGACAATTGCATAAATCATAAATACATTATGAAAAAGAGTAGGAGGAGAGAAATAGATAGAAAACTAACCAGTGATCATAGCTTGTATATCCCTAGGGTCAGCATCACCGCTTCCTTCAATCTCGTAAGTGATAGAGAACTCCCCTTCTGGGTCTATTTCCTCAAAAACCCATTTCAATATCGTTCCTTCACTTGATTCTTTAACCGTTTCAGCTCTGACTGATGGAAACTCTTTGGTTGAACCCACTAGCTCAAATCCAGCAGGAATTTTATCCAATATTTGGACATTTGATGCAATACCTGTTCCTTTGTTAATCCCTTTGATTTTTACCTCATATCTTTTAAGGTTTTTAGCAGTTGCTCTTGCAGAAACACTTTTACCAATCCTAATTCTTCTTCTACTGTGCATTACCGTTATAACAGGTACTTCTCCTTCTCCGAGAGAAGAGATAGCCCATCGTGCAGTAGGTGGTTTTTGATTGGCTTTAACTTCTACTAAGCCGAAATATTCCTTATCTGGTTTTGGTGAAATTGCATAGATCGGGAAAATTAACTCAATCCATTGACCTGTTTCAAGTTTTCCTTGTTCTGTTTGATCTAAATCCTCAATAACTGCCTTAATGCTGTGTAAGTCACCAACAGCTTCAATACTGATTTGATAATTTTCTTCATCAAGTTTGACCACATCTCCACCCATCCTCATTACAGTTATTTCTTCAGCTTCAGGGGGTTTGAAATCCTCTGGCACAAAATCTTCGATTAAGACCGTTGTGAGTGGTGAATTTCCAACCGATTCAATTTTTAAAGTTGTGAAGACTTCTGAAGGACGATAGCTTGGAACCATTAAAGTATTGTACGTCTTTTCTGTTTGAACCCTAATGTAAGATAACTCAAAACCGGGAACTTTGATCTTAGTATCTACTTGCCTTAAAACAGTGTATCCCACCGTAAAATCACAAGTGTGACCAAATTCTGGTGTTTCATCACTTTCTAATTCAAAAGTAACAGGGAAGACTTCTGCCGGATTAACAATCCTCTCTTCCATGGAAGCATTTTGATAATCCCAAGTATTGACTACTTCTCCTTCCTCTGCTTCTCCAAGCCAAATTTCACACTTTTTCATGTAGAAATCAAACTCTGAAATGTTTTCTAACTCGAAATGGCATTCCCAATTATCGGGATTTTCTTCTTGTTCTATCCTTTCCAAAAATTGAAAATTATCAGAAATACCGTCTAAAAAGGAAATGTTGACTTTCGAATAGGTTTCTTCACTGATTTTACAATTAACAATTACTTCTCCTGCAGAATACGATGTTTCTTCACCCATGCTAATTTCTAAATCAACAGCAATTTCAACAGTTGCTTTTGGTTCTAATGATTCGACTGTCCATCTTAAGTAAGACCGTTCAGAAGAGGCATCTCCTATGCTATGATGTAATCTTTTAATGGATGCAAGATCTGGAATTTTCTTAACAATTTCAATATCAGATAAAACCCATTGTGATTTATTAGTAACAGTAAGAGTGTACTTAACTTTAGTTTCAACTCCTTGAGTTAACATTGGGGCAATAGTTTCGTCTCCTTGTTGCTCATCATACTTTTGCTCAATTTTAAGTAATGAATCTTTAACTTCAAAATCATACTCTTGGGACCATTGGTCTTGAGCTGCTAGTTCACCAACTTTAACATAAGAATCAGGCTTTTTTCCATCAACCTTAATTTTACTTTCATCTTCTAAAATCATGTCAATTGACCAGATTCTATCAATTTCTCCAGTGTTTTTGACAACTAAATGGCCCTTGGAGATTGGAGGAACATCAACATCAAGCTCTCCTTCATGAGTTAAGGAATAAGTCATTTCTTCTCTGATAACAGCATTTAATCCTTTAA
>DAOWED010000036.1 GCA_030638685.1 Candidatus Heimdallarchaeota archaeon
ACGCACTGAGGGGCTCCCTCATCAGAAGTAGTGACCACTTCTTCAGAATAAGTTCAACTAATGGTCATTGTTGTGCAATGTTGTTTGGTCCGTACGCTATGAGTAAATTTGCCCTTGAAGCAATGGGAGCGACTCTTGAGATAGAACTGAAAGATTTTGGAGTGAGGGTGACAACTGTCAATCCCGGTCAGTATACAACACCAATTTTTCACAAATTGAAGGATTCATTGATTAATATTGCAGAGAACTCATCCTACTACAAAGAGCATTTTGAGAAAATGAGAGAATTTGATCCTAGTAAAATTGGCAAAGATGTTAAAATCATCGGTGAAGAATTACTTGGAATTGTAAATAATGAAAATCCACCGAAAAGATTCATATCTGGAAGTGAGGGTGAGAGAAATAGAGTATATGACGTAATAATCGATAGATTGCGAGATCTGATGATCAATAGCTCTAATAAAACTCTGGAACAATATTTAGGGGATTTAGAATCAGAATAGAACAATATAATTTTGTGTATCGTTAATACTTTTCTATTCTGCAAGCACAAGCCTTAAACTCAGGTATTTTAGAACTGGGGTCAAGTGCTCTAATTGTTAGAGCGTTAGCTGCTGCTTCAGCATAATGAAATGGAATGAATATTTCTCCTTGATCTACGATCTCTGAAACCCTTGCTTTAAGTGAGATTTCTCCTCGTCTTGAGCTAACCTTAACCATCTCTTGATCGACAACGCCTAGTTTTTCAGCATCCTTAGGGTTCAACTCCACGAAAGCTTCGTTTCCTTGCTCGACTAAAGTAGGTGAACGTCTTGTCATAGTACCACTGTGGTACTGATGCAGCACTCTTCCCGTATTTAGAACAAAGGGATATTTTTGATCTGTTTTTTCATAGGGTGGTTTGTAGTCAGCTGGATTAAAACTGCCAAGACCTCTTGAGAATTGACCTTTATGAAGATAAGGTGTTCCAGGATGATCTTTTGTTGGGCAAGGCCATTGAAGGGTGCCCTCTTCTAATCTATCAAAAACAATTCCACCATAGATGGGTGTAAGTTCAGCTATTTCGTCCATTATTTGATCAACTGATTGATATTGAAGATGATCATAGCCTAAACGTTTAGCTATTTCACCAACAATCCACCAGTCAGGTTTTGCTTCACCGGGGGGGTCAATGACTTTTCTTGTTCTTTGGACACGTCGTTCAGTGTTGGTAAAAGTTCCATCTCTTTCAGCAAAAGAAGCAGAAGGAAGTACTACATCGGCTAATTCTCCTGTTTCTGTCATGAAAATGTCTTGAACAATCATAAGGTCAAGTTTACCAAAAGCTTCTCGAAGATGGTTAATATCAGGATCCGTAATCATGGGGTTTTCACCCATAATATACATTCCTTTGATTTGCTCTCCTGCATTATTAGTAATTTCAACAACGGTTAAGCCGGGTTTGTCAGATAAAGAGGGAACTTTCCAATGTTCAGCAAATTTAGCTCGAGCAGAGGGGTCAGCAACTTTCTGATATCCTGGAAAAACATCAACTAAACCACCCATATCACAAGCTCCTTGGACATTGTTTTGTCCTCTTAAGGGGTTTACTCCGGTACCGGGTCTACCAATGTTACCGGTGAGCATGGCTAAATTAGCCACTGATAAAACATTATCTACACCAGTAGTATGCTGTGTAATTCCCATGGCAAATACAAAAGAAACTTTATCAGTTTCACCGATTAGTTTGGCTACTTTTTTCAAGTCTTCTTCTGCTACTCCAGTTATTTCAGCTGTTTTACTTGGAGTATATTCCTTTACTTTCTCCTTAAGCGTCTCGAAGTTTTCTGTTCTTTCTTTTATGAATTCTTCATCATGGAGCCCCTCTTGAATGATTATATTCATTAAACCGTTTAATAGTGCTACATCTGTTCCAATCTTTTGTCTAATGTAGATAACATTCTCCGGGTGAACTTCTCTTAATTTAGCAATATCAATGTCTCGAGGGTCTGCAACAATGACTTTTTTACCTCTTGCCACTGCTTTAACTATTCTGCTCCCTATTAATGGGTGCTGTTCCGTGGGGTTAGAGCCGGTTATGAAAAATAAATCTGCTACATCAAAATCATCGATAGAGTTTGTCATTGCACCGGAACCGAATGCCTTTGCAAGTCCAGTAACTGTTGATGAGTGACAAAGTCTTGCGCAATGATCAACATTATTTGTTTGTAATACTGCCCTTGCTAGCTTTTGTAAAACATAATTATCTTCATTGGTGCATTTTGCAGAAACTAATACACCAAAAGCATCTCCGGTATAAGCATCAACTATTTTCTTAGTTCTTTCCGCAATAAAGTCAAAGGCTTCATCCCAAGAAACTTCTTTGAATGGTTCATCTCTGCTATTTCTGATTAATGGTGAAGTTAATCTGTCTGGACTTTGGATCCATTCATGCATAGACCATCCCTTAATACAGAGTTTACCTTTTCCGGGTCCATCTGCTGGAAGGGTCTGGACTATTTTACCATCATTAGCTTTTAATATCATTTGGCAGCCTACTCCACAGTAGACACAAGTTGTTTGGATTCTTTCAATTGCCATTATGCTTCCTCTCCTTTGAAAAGTGCCATATGAGCCTGACTTTTTATTTTATGAGTTGAAATTGATGTTTCTTCAAATGGAAGACCCATAGCTAACCCTAGTAATTGTAAGTAGTAATAAACTGGAGTGGGTTCAACTTCATCCAATCTTTTTCTGTTTAATCTTTGACCAACATCATATTGCTTGAAGCAGAAGGGACAACCAACTATTAAACAATCAGCATCATATTTTTGAGTTGCGAGAAGTTTTGTTTTGAGAGCATTAATTGATCCTTCTCGATCATCAGCTGTTGCCAATGAAACACCACAGCAGAGAGTTTTTCCTTCATAGTCTATTACTTCTATTCCTAAGGCGTCCATCAATTCGTCTAAAACAACTGGATCAAGGGGGTCATCAAATTTGAGTATATCTGCTGGGTTAAGAAGGTGACATCCTGCATGAGACGCTCCCTTAAGGAAAGAAAGAGGTCTTGTTACAAAACTCTTGAGTTTCTCTAACCCTACTTCTTCATAAATTGCTTGAAGGAAATGTCTAGTTTTAACTGTTCCTTTGTAATTAAATCCTATTTCAGCTAAATCACGATTAACTTTTTCTAATAATTCAGGGTCGTTTTGAAGCATAATGTTTGCTTGAGCAAGAGTGTTTTCACAGCCATTGCAGAGAGAAATAATATTGGCTCCCTTTTGTTCAGCTAAACAGAGGTTTCTTGCAGCTAAAACAAGCCAACTGTAATCAGTTGCTCCTCTAAAACTAATGGGCTCTGGACAGCACATAAACTCTATTCTGTCAGATATCCCAAGCCCTATCTTTGGCAAAAGATCATTGGCTAATTTTTCAAGGTAAGGATAATTGACCTCAATTAAGCAACCAGTAAACAATAGATTTGGTTTTGTCATTGTTCTTCCTCCTTTTCAATAATAATATGCTTAGTAGCTCCAGTAATTTCTGAGAGCTTGAGCACATCCTTGGCTCCGTTAGATGTGAGAGGGGAAAGGCCAAGCTTTTCTCTCATTTTATCAGTTCTAGTAGAAACACCAAATCCTCGACCGGTGGTAACAATTGATTTGATTAATGAAGTAACAGCTGACGGACTTTTACCTTCAGAATAAGACGCTGCTTTAATCTCCATAAAGAGATTATGAGGTGAAAGACCAAATGGACAAACATCTTGACAATAATGGCAAGAGACGCATTTCCAAAGGTTAACATTCCCAAGGGGGTCTTCAGAGGATATAATATCGTAAACAAATGATTCTGTAGGGGTATAGTCTTCAGAAAAATCTGTAACTGGACAAATTTGGCAGTTTGAACATTTCAAGCAGTATGGTAAAAACTTTTCAAGGTTAAACTGTTTAACAATCGAAGTTGGGGTTTTGATTATGGTCACAAAAAACACTCCAGAAGCAATTATCATAGAGTGTGATAGATCAAATAAAAGTTATTCTTTAAATCGCAAAATTTCATCATGAAAAAAGAAGAATTTTATCGCATTTTATTTCTTAGCTTTATAACCTCTTAGCCTTAACGAATTAGTTAAAACAGTAAAAGATGACATCATCATTGCTCCTGCCGCGTAAATAGGTTGTAAAACTAAGCCAAAAGGTGATAAAATGCCCATAGCTAATGGGATTCCTATTATATTGAATGCAAACGCCCAGAAAAGATTCTGTTTAATAATTCTCATAGTTTTGTTGCTGAGATCTATAGCTACTGGAACATCTTCTAAAGAAGAATGCATTAGAGTTACTTCTGCACTTTCTATGGCAACATCTGTCCCTGCACCAATGGCAAATCCAATATCTGCTTGGGTTAAAGCGGGCGCATCATTGATTCCATCACCTACCATGCCAACAATTTTTCCTTCCTTTTGAAGAGATTTTACTTTGTTAGCTTTCTTCTTAGGAGCAACTTCAGCCATCACTTTTTCTTCATCTATACCAGCTTGTTTGGCAATTGAAAGAGCTGTTTGTTCATTATCTCCTGTAAGCATCCAGACTTCTATTCCATTTTTGTGAAGCCCAGCAATAGCTCTTTTTGAATCTTCCTTGATAGTATCAGCCACACTTATTATTCCTAAGAACTTCTTATCGTGACTAACCATTAAGATTGTTCTTCCCAATGATTGAAGTTCATTGATTTTCTCAGCTAAGGCTGTTGTATCCACTTTGGATTGTTTCATCATCTTACTGTTTCCAATTGATGCTTCCTTTCCATCAATTATTCCTTTCACTCCTTTCCCGGTGACAGCTTTGAATTTCTCAATTTTAACCGGTTTAATCTCTTTTTCTTGTCCAAGTTTTAGTACTGCGCTAGCGATAGGGTGCTCTGAATTTTGCTCAAGGCTAACTGCGATCTTAATTAACTCTTCTTCTGAACCAGTGAAAGTAATAATATCAGTTACTTCTGGTTTACCTTGGGTAATTGTTCCTGTCTTATCTAAGACGATTGCAGTTATCTTAGTTGATTGTTCAAGAGAACTAGCTGTTCTGAAAATAATACCATTTTCTGCGCCCTTTCCTGTTCCTACCATTATTCCAGTAGGTGTAGCTAGTCCCATTGCACATGGACAAGCAATAACTAAGACAGCAATTGTATAAGAAAGTGCAACACCAAACTCTGCCCCTCCTAAAGTTATCCAGAAGAGAAAAGTAAGAGCTGC
>DAOWED010000076.1 GCA_030638685.1 Candidatus Heimdallarchaeota archaeon
AAAGATTGATCTTCCATCGCCCTTAAACAGTCACTGTACTTAAATAGGATACATTTTATACAATTGATGATTTTTTTTGAGTCTCCTAAAAAAGCCAAACACTTTATTTAGTATAGCTCTTTTTCTAGATTGATATTAATGGACTGGATATATTTATTGCTTTCTTCTCTTATCGGCTACATTGTTGGTTCTATTCCCTTCTGTTGGGCTCTAGCTAAACTTAAAGCCGGAGTTGACTTACGAGAATTTGGCTCCACTACAGTTGGTGCGCGTAACGCCGGGCGAGCAGCTGGTAAAGTGGTTGGATTTACAGGTGGGATTTTAGATATATCTAAAGGTATTCTCACTATAGCTATTTTGGACTATTTACCCTATGGTGGTTCAGAACATGAACTGGGTGTGGCTTTAGCTGGTTCTTTTGTAATAGCTGGTCATAATTATCCCATTTTCTTACGCTTCCAAGGTGGAAGAGGTGTAGCTGCTTCTGTTGGAGTATGTTTATACATCAACTTTTTCTTGTTAATCACTTGGGCAGTTTATTTATTCTTATTAGTACTAATTGTTAGATACATGCCTATCGCTTACTCCTTGGACTACATCCTCCTTATTCCGACCGTCTATTATCTATCTGACTGGTGGCCATATCATACTATGGAGTCTTTTGAAGCAATGATTCTAATGGCTGGAGTAACTTTCTTCATTCTAACTCGTCAATGGGAAAATCTCATGAAAATAAGATCTGGAGATATTAAGCCAATAAACACTGTTTCTTTCTTTAAAGGACGTTTTAGTGAGTTAATGAAGTGAAAAAATATTCAAATGAAAGGTTCTAGTAGTTCTTTACCTAATTTGGTTTCACTATAGAGCCTATCTTTTCCCCTTTTAGAGCTTTTTTAAGATTTGTTGGGTCATCACCGTTGATAAATTGCAAGACTATCTTTGATCTAGCTAATATCTCTGTTCCTACTCTATCGAATCCCCCATATTTTCCTGGTTCTTGCTCTGATTGTTTCATGATTTCAAGCAGTTCACTTGCTTTCATCTCGTATATGGGTTGAGCGTCATCATAAATTCGAGGGTCTTTATCATAGATGTAATCCACATTAGAGATATTGATCAATTTATCTGCCCCCATGATTTCACTAATTTGTGCTGCTACCGCGTTGGTTGATTGTCCCGGCTTCATTCCTCCAGAGACAACTATTTTCTCTGATAAAAAGGCTTCTTGTATTTCTTCTTGGTTTGTCGGAATAAAAGAATAAGAATAAGGTTTTAAGGCTAAAATTACCAGTTTGGCGTTCAATCTTGTACAATCTATTCCAAAATGATCAAGTTCTGCTTTAGTTCCTCCAATAATGTTAGCTGCTTGAATATATTTTCGAGCTATTTTTCCTCCACCAACTACAACTGCACAGGAGTTTCCTTCTTGTACAAACTCTTTAATCAATGATGAAAATTTACTAATTATCTCCGGTTGAAGTTTTCCTTCACTATCAAAGAGGATTGAACCTCCAATTTTCACAACTGCTTTCATAATAGCACCAGAATTTACTAGTATTAACAGACACTTACAGCTCTGTTTCTTACTACTTACTGGTTCAACCAATTGGCTACATTAATGTATCTTTTTTATCAAATAATCCCGTAAACTAATCAATTTGTCATTGTCTATTCCATAAACATGTTCTTTCTCGGCTTTATTTATTATCTGATAAATTTCTTTGTGGACATCATGTTTTAATTCATAACCATTTGTTCGAGCTATTCTGGCAATAGCAAAAGCAAGGGCTAATCTTAATTCTTCATCTGATGCTTGTCTGAAAAAGGTCAACAGTTTGGGAATAATCTCGACCGAAGAAACACCAGCTAGTGCTATAGCCGCAGCAGTGACAGTTTCTAAGTCAGTGTCTTTTTCGAGGACGGAGAGAAGAACGGGAATACTTTTTTCTTCAGGATATTTTTGTAACTGCTGAACAATATTTGTTCTAACCCATGAAGAAGGGTCAGAGAACAATTTATCTTTCAGAAGAGAAAGAACTTCTTCACTATTAATGTTAAGGGAATAATCAATATCAACAATAGCATTGATTAGCTCAGCTCGAGCTTGATCATCATCCTCTTTCTCAACTCTTGCAATTAATGGTTCTAACAATTTCTCATCTTTAAAACTCTTAAGAGCTGTAATTACTCCTCTATGAATAATATCTGACCTTTCTTGCTTAAGTAGCTCAAAAAGAGGAGCAATAGCTTCTTTTGCGCCCATTTTACCTAAAGAAACAGCAGCATTAGCAATTGTCCATTCATCGTCATCAGATGAAATAACTTCAATCAAGGTATTGATTGCATTCTTATTATCATAAGAACCTAAAGCATCAGCACAACTACATCTCAAATCATAATCTTCTGATTTGAGTGCAAAATCAATTAGTATGGGTTGAGCTTTTGAACTTTGCATTCTCCCAAGAACAAGACACGCATTCATTTGAACTTCAACATCGGGATGGTCAACTAAAGCTCTGAGTAATTCGTCTTCAAGATCGTTTCCCGAAAACATGAGAAGGCTGTGGACTATTAATTGCTTTAGACTAGTCTCTGTTTTTTCATCCCATAGGTCCTTAAGTATGAGGTCGACGGGGGGATCTTGAGCTTTAAGACTGAGTCTTAGAAGACCTTTTTTTACTTTCGGATCTGTTTCGTGAGGATAACGGTTAACAGCTGCAAGAGCAATTCTAGGGTCGTCAAATTCCTTCAAATATTCCATAGCAATGAGTTTGATATGATTCTTATCCTCGAGTAAGGTATCGATCGCTGCACCAATTAAGTCAAGAGGCTCTTCTTCCTCATTTTTTTTTCTAAAAAACATAAAGTATACCGGCAAGACTGATTATTTAAAGAATACATTGATTACTAAAAAAGAATCATATCCACGAGAGACAAAAAAATGATTATTGAGCCTTAAACCTTATTCTATCCTTAAAATAACGATTTCAATACCTTTTAATAGAAGATTAGACTTTATAAAAACAAGTAGTATCTAAATTGTATTAAAGAGTGATAAAATGAGAGATAAGCAGCTCAAAAACCTTTTATCAGAAGTGAGAGAAAAAAGAGGAGGGAATGCAAACGTTGAGCTGATAAAAAAAGCCTATAACTATGCCAAAGAAAAGCATGAAGGGCAGAGGAGGAAGAATGGGGAAGCGTTTATTATGCATCCATTGAAGGTGGCAGAACAGGTTGCTGCTTTTGATGATGCGACAATATGTTCCGCATTACTTCATGATGTAGTAGAGGACACTCCTACAACTTATAGTGATATCAGTATGGAATTTGGGAAAGAAATAGCTGATATAGTAGAAGGATTAACGGATAAGAAAGCATCAAGTACTTCAAGAATGATAAGTTACTATTTTAGAGAAATCAACCAAAGAAGACTTGCAAGACTAAGCAATGAAGATGAAAGAATTTTAATAATAAGATTGTCAGACAGGTTGAACAATTTAGAAACAATAGACGGGCTAAGAAAGGAAAGCAAGAAAAAAATGATTATGGAAACATTAGGGTTCTTGATCCCATTAGCTAAAAGAAAAGGGGTAACAGCATTCATATCAGAATTAGAAGAATTAGGAATGATGATTTTATACGAGCTAGAACGGCAACCGTTAATGGATGAAGAACTAAAAAGGATGACACGATTTCAGAACGAAATGAAAGCACATAAGGGGAAAAGAGACGCAATAGAGGGGCAACCAACTAATTGGAACTTATTCCAGTGAAATGATAAAAGAAAAAGAGAAAGAAAGATTTCTGAAACAAAGAAAATATTATAAGAGAGAGGGGGAAGAAAGAGTAAGAAGAGATAGGGCCGTGGTCTAGAGGCTATGACGTCTCGTTTACACCGAGAAAATCGCGTGTTCAATTCATGCCGGCCCTACCATTCATTTTTTCGCATCTTTCAACTATTTTTAGAGAGTATTTCAACAACTCAAGTTTGATGTTTTGCAAATATCTCATCTACATCACAACTTAATCCTCTTTCTTAGCGGTAAGATCAATGTTTATAGCACAGAATTGATTTTTTGTTTTCATGCATGTGGTTATTTTTACTATCCAAAGGCATATTTAGATTCAAACTACTTCTTCTGTTATGAAAGTCGATCGTTCATATATGCGCTCTTTATTAGAATCAATGGTTAGAATTGATACATCTAATGGTAAAGAGAATGACCTTGTTTCTTTTCTTTCAGATGAGTTTGAAGCTTTAGGTCTTTCCCCCATCATTCAAGAAGTGTGCCCTAATCGTTCCAATATTTATGCAATTCATGAGTGGTCTTCTACCAATACATCTCCTTTTTATACTTTTAATTTTCATTTAGACACAGTACCAGCATGTCAAGGGTGGTCTACTGATCCTTGGGAGCCTTTTTATGACGAAAAAAATGACTTCATCTTAGGTCTTGGGGCCGCTGATCAAAAAGCGGGAATTGCTTCTTCACTAGCTGCTTTTAAGGCCTTACAAGAATCTGACATTCAATTAAATGGTAGACTTGCATTAGCCGGAGTAATTGATGAAGAAGGCTATTCTCAAGGAGCAAGAGCTTTATTGAAAACACCTATTGCGCAATCAGATGGAATACTTATTTCTGAGCCTTTTCATGGTAGCAGTGAAGATGATTGCCTTCCTTTAGCTCAGACAGGTAAAATATTAATCAAGGTTACTGCTAAAGGTCGTTCATCCCACGCTTTTACTCCTGAAAAGGGTATAAATGCTCTTGATGCAATGATGATTTTTTACAAGAAACTCCTTTCTTCTGACTTTTTCGATGGAGATCCTGTTTTAGGTTTTGGCAACCGTTCCTTACTTGATTTCGGCTGGGATAAGCCAGATGCTTATTCTGTATCTGTGCCTGATAATGCTTACCTTACCCTAACCCGTCTAACCGTTCGTTCTGAGGACGAAGACCACTTCGCTGACTTACTTGCTTCTGTCGTTACTGAAGCTGAATCAGAAACAGAAGCCTCTTTTTCCTTCTCTTTTCCTCCTCCTAGATATAATGCTTTCGTTCTCTCCGAAGAAACTGAACTTATTCAACATTTAAAAGAAGCATACCGTCAAGAAACAGGAACTGATCCTTTCTTTGGTGTTAGGTCAACTATCACCGATGCTAATGTTGTTGCTGCTGAAGGAAACATCCCTACTTTGTCCATCGGTCCAATCGGTGGCAACTTACATGCTCCGGATGAATGGGTTTCTCTTCCCTCAACCTATGAAACAGCCCGTATCTATGCTCGTTTTTCACTCAATGTTTTTAGTAATAGTTCTGATAACGTTAGTATTTCAGAAAAATAAAAAGTAGAAATAAATGTAAAAAAAATAAAAAAAATGAAGTTTAAGTGATGTTTCCATCACTTTTGTATTAAATAATTAAAGTTTGAACTTTTACCAGAACTTAAGTTTATCCCAGAAAGACTTCTTGGCTTTGTCTTTTGTTTTGCCTTTTGCTTTCTTTTTGGATTCATCATATTTTCCAGCACCGCTTGATTCAAGTTTAGATAATAGTTCCCAAAAAGCAGGAGGTTCTGCACCTTCTTCAAAAGTATAGGTTTGAGGTATTCTTGACCTTTCAACATCAATTTTTCTAGATAACTGATTTCCTTCGTATTTTTCACTGATATTAGCCTCTTTTCCTACCCAGACAAAGATTGCGTCATAAGCATCCAACACAAAAACATCACCTGAATCAAGTGATTTTTTGCTAATTGGCACTTCTGTAACAATAGCATCATCAATGTAAATAGTAGTATCATCGCTGTGAAGACGATAGAGATGAAATTCTTTGAGAGGTGTGGTGTCAACATGTATTAAGAAACCTGGTGTATCTCCTTCTTTGACTTCAAAGGAAATGTCTTCCAAGAATTCTTCACCTTCATCTCCTTCATGAACGGCCAATACTGCGGAAGCATCTCCTCGATCTAGTCTTTGAGCAGACCATGCTCCGACTCCTTTGTCATCACAGTAGGCTTTTGATCCCAACCAGATCCATATTTTGTCTCCGGCGTCAACAACGTAAACATCTCCGTTTAAGAAAACGTAGGGTTCGTCAATCTTCTTTAGGTTCTTTCCTTGAATCCAATAAACATCCATTTTATTCAACTCTTATAAAGTAGTTAATACTAAATGAACTGGTTATTATTCAAAAATTTTTGCCAAGGTATCGATCAAAAATTGATTACTCTAGCTTATTGTTTCATGATTTAATCGTTGGTAATCATTGTAATTTTTGTATGAATATTTTAATTCAACTTACTTATTTTAATTGTAAACTAACTAACCTATGCTCTTCTTTGATAACACACTTTCAGTAATTATTTACGAAGTGTGTTTTTGGTTCATTAACCCGTGGTGTTTAATTAATCGATTTTAACTCCCGATTCTTTCTTTTTTTAAAAAAACTAAAGCGCCAAAAACTACCTTTGAGAAGTGAAGATTAATGCAAAAAAAAGGAAATGACTATTAAAAAGGAGTAAACAAAATTTTTGGAAATGACTGACGTTTAATAAAAAACTTAATTTTGTAATATTTTGACAAATACGAGATACTTAAAAAGACACGATTAATTCTCTTTTCGATACTGTATGGCTAGTGAAGCAGTTATAGAACGGTTCAAACCTAAAGACTCAGCTGATGGTTCCTTGAATTGGTTCCTTCAGAGGATCTCAGGAGTAATGATATTACCTCTTCTCGGAATTCATTTGATAATAATTCATTTCTTAACAGAGAATCAAGCAAGCGCAGATGAAACAATAAAGAGGTTTGAAGACTTATGGTATATAATCTTTGATTTCTTATTAATCAGTAGTTTAACATATCATGCATTAAATGGAATAGGAACAATCCTATATGATTTTAATCCAAGTAAAAAGAACGAAGTAAGAATTCGGTATGGATTAACGATTTTAGGTGTAATAACAGTCGTTTGGGGTGTTATTATTCTATTAGTTATTCAAGGAAAGGTGGATTAACAAATGTCAATTACAGAGGAAACCCCCGAAATAACAGGAAGTGGACGCTCAAAAGCCTTGTCTTGGATAAGTCCTAAGAAAAACTTTGACTCAGGAGAAGGAATGATAGCTTGGATATTTCATCGTTTGTCAGGTGTTATACTAACTTTTTATTTGTTCATGCATCTAACATTTCTATCCTTTTTAGCATTCAATGAAGAAATTTATGAGAACTTGATAACCACCACAACAGAGCCATTTTTCTTATTGTTTGATATAGCTCTAGTGGGAGTAATCATTTATCACGGGCTAAATGGGTTCAGAGTGGTATTAGGTGATTTAAGCAATAAATTCATTTCACTCAAATCTCAAAAAATACAATGGTATATTGTAATGTTGTTAACAA
>DAOWED010000110.1 GCA_030638685.1 Candidatus Heimdallarchaeota archaeon
CTACGCTTATTTGCAGTGCATCTGGGTTAAAAACATGAGCTCCGCCTCCTAATTGATCCATTGCTGCTAAAAATGAAGCTCTTGTTCTTGTGCTTGAATTGTAAAAAATTGAATAAAGTGTTTTTCCTTTCAAAATATCTGTTTGATCTATTCCCATTTGTCTTTGACGCTTCAATAGCATTGCTGCTTCTATTACTGCGTCAATTTCGGGTCGTGTCCAGTCTTGACAACTTATTAGGTCTTTACCTCTTAATGACATTTTTGTTCACTTCTTAGTTATATTTGCATAATATATAAGAAAATCGTATTTTGCGTAATTAAGCAAAAGTTAATTATAACTTTAATTTTTCCTTCAATTATTTACTTTTTAGATGTACTTACTTGGATTACAACCAATATTAGACCAATTACTGCCAGTATTGCTCCCAAAGTAGACATCCAAACTCCTTCTCCTGGCTCGTAAATAATGATAGAAAGCACTGATAATAATGCACCTGATAACAAACATATCAAAAGAGCAATCTTTAATGGAGTAAATTTTTCAGGAGGAACATCTCCTTTCTCGATCTGACGCTCTCTTTCTTCTCCAGTATCTTTGCTAGCAAGAAATTGTAATAAAAATATTATTCCAAAAAATAATCCAAATGCTGGTATAATAACGAATTGTAGAATAGTTGTCCCTTCCGAACTTAATATCCATTTCCAGTCTGTAAAAAGTGAACCTAAAATCATAAAGACGATTATCCCAATTGAGAAATTATTTGCAGTAGATTTTTTAACCATATTAATTACCTCTATATTTTATAAAATAATATTCAACCTAATTTAATAAGGTTTGCCCAAAGTTGAATAATTTACATGATTGGCCGTTCATTAACCATTTTAATCTTATTTCTTCTTACTTCCGTTCTTGCAAATTATGAGATTGACTCAATTGTTATTGAAAAAAAATAGAATACAAAGTTGTTGTTATCTCTTAGGCTATCTTACCTGCCTAACCTTACGAATTATACCAATAATTTCACTCAAAAGAGATTAAGTTTATCACTTGAGCCATTTGAATAGGTCTTATCATTTTTCTGCTGTCTTCTCTTCCAGCTTTGTATTCACTAGTTTTTGACTGTAATTCTCTAGTTAATCGAACTTTTTGAACCTCTTTCTCCTTATTTTTTCGGAGTTGTCCTTTTAATTTCAAAGAAGTAGCCAGTTTACCTTTTGCTGACTTTTTGTCTTGTTTTTCTATCTTCTCCTTAAGCTGTTCAACTTGTTCTCTAAGTGGTTCTCTTGGTGCATCTTTGAAAGCAGTGGTTAGAAAATGCTCCAATATTTCCTTCATTCTATCCGTCCATTGAGTTGAAGGAAGCATTTCAATATACTCTAGCATTTTTTCCGTCCTAAAACGTGTCAAACGCTTAACTAGTGCTTTTACTCCTATTGACCCTTGTGTTCTTCCGACTAGTTTTCCAAAGATTTCAAGAATTACATCATCTCTCTTCTTCTTTGATTGCCTATTAAGCTCATAGTATTTCTCATAAATTTCTTTGTAGAATGTTAGACAGCTTTGACACGAAGTATGCGTTCCTATTAGAGCTTGCGATTGTGCTTGAAGCCTCTCCTCATTCAAGAAGGCAGGTATCACTGCTATTGCTCTTCTTCCAAAATCTCTATCTTTCCAAATTTGTGAAATATAACATGATCCCTTTTTCGTTTCTTTCTCAAAGAAATCATCAGTTAGTATCCCTTCGTACACTTTTTCTTCATTCTCTTCAAAGTAATAAGGACATTTTTCTTCAGTACAATTTCCTGAAGCATTAATTAATGAATGACTAATTCTTCTTATTGTCTGTTCCTCTAGAGGTAAATCTTCTTCTTCCTCAAAGGAAAAATCTGCACCCATTAGATCTTGAACAGTTTCAAAACCATTATTATCAGCAATTCGTTCCAATGCAGTATAAGCCACTTCTTTAATTTCATCAAAAGTGTCATTCTCATAAATATCAATTAAGGGATTAACGGATCTAAGATCACCAATTCGACCTAATTCTACAGCTGCTTGTTGTCTAAGCCAAAGGTGAGGTGATTCAAGGTTTTTAAGATGTTCAAATAAATCGTCTGACATTTCTAAGCGACTCGGTTTTGTTTAGTTCATGTCTCTTGATTTTTTTCTTAAGTTAATCGATTTAAGATGATAAAGGCAATTTACAAATGACAATTTCAAGGTGAGTTTTGAGTAAAATATATAACTGAAAACGAGAATAAAGAATCAGAAAATGCCGCAAATGAGTCAAAAAAATCACCAATTTCAAGTAGAGATCACTTGGAAAGGAGATTCAAAAACAACCGTTAAAAAAAGAATGATTAGTAAAAAAAATGGTGAGATCCAAAAAGCTGATTCTTCAACTGAAGAAATACGCCAAGTAGAAAACAAAGCCTTAGGGTTAGACATTCCCGCAATCTGGGGAGGAAAAGGAGAAGGCTGGTGCTCTGACGAGCTTTTTGCTGCCTCTTTAGGTAATTGCTTGTTTGCTACTTTTTATGATTTTACAACTAGAGCAGAGATTACTTTCACTTCATTTACTATAGATGTTAACTTAGAAGTTACTTTTACTCATGGAAAGTACGTTCTTACAAAAATGAAGGTTACTGGTCAAATTATGGGTGAAGACATCGATTCTCTTCAACATTTCTGGGAAAAATCAACTAACTTCTGTCATTTAATTAATTCCCTTGAATCAATTACTAAAACATTCAATGTTAAGATTAACTAATTGCTAATGACTGCCGATTGTTTCTTATATTGCTTTTATATTGCTTTTCGATTTTTTTCCTATTTTCCTATTTAGCTGTTATCCTCCACCTGTGGGTGGAAAAATAGAAAGTCTACAAGGATGTTGGTTCAGGACTTAATGATCAGAGGAAAGGATTACTTAAGCTTATTACTGATTTACCTAAGAAACAGCCAAGATTTGTCTTATGCACATGTAAGGATCAAATAGCCCGTTTTGGGACTAATTTATTGGAAGAATTTTGCGGGATCTATGATACCAAAATCAAGCAAATAAAGATTAAGGATCAGAACGAGCAAGAAGAACTAGTTAACTCAATCATTGCCATCCTTACTTCTTTCTCCGGTAAACTTTATCGTCAGAGGAGAGGAAAAATGAATACTAAAAGTAAAAAAGTTACTTTAACTAGTAGCATTGCTACTTAAGAGTGTTTATAAAGGATTCTGAGCAATTAACTAGTAGATGGTTCTGCGAACTTATAAAACTGGTCTTTCTTTGGTTCACTTTCCACGAAAGGAAAGAAAAGCCATTAGACATAAGTTAGCAGATATCATTGAAGAACTAAGCGACGAAAATTTGAAGCACGCCAGGAAGTTCAGCAAAAAAATAATGGATTATCTAATTGATAACAATATAGATGATTTAGTAATTTCAGACCCTCTACCTGGAATAATCATTGGTAAGGGTAAATTTGGTGTCAATGAATTAATGACCCATATTGGGATAGCTAACAACCATCTCCATAGTAGTTATCATCTTATGGCTAATTCAGCTAAAGGATATTTGGATCGTGTTTTCAAATTCCAGAAGATCCTTGAGTGGTTTAAGGAAGAAAAGTTAGAAATGGTTAAATGGGTGCTCTGGCAAAGGAGTACCTACCAGATCAACGAATTCAAAAAAAGATGGAATTTAAATTTTCACTATCTTGACCCTCTCATGCGTGGAGTACATAAGCGTTTTTTCAAAGACTCTTTACCTTGCTTTCTTAGAGAAATTACTCTCAAAGAATTCATGGATGGTCTCCAAGCTGAAATTTCTAGGATAGAAGCTCAAGAGGAAAAGACTGAAGGAACCATGAGTTTCCTAAGGAGTCTCTACTACCTCCAAAAGAAGTTAGAAGAAGACCCTGAGATCATTCATTCCGACTTAGCTTTTATCCCTACTGGCTGGAAAAACCTCAAATTCTGGGTGGAAAACCTAGAACTAAAGAAATATGGTCTCAAACGCTGGGCTTCAGTCATTCGTAGCGTCCTTTCGCAAGTCTACTTCTCGGATTACGAGGAGATGATCAACCAAATTAATACTGCAAAGGTCATAGAGTTCTTCAAAGTACCATTTACTGAATTTGATTTAGAAAAAAAGAAGCAAATACCTTATCTTATGGTCTCCGGACCAAACTATGTCGTTAAACGTGAAAATAATAAAAAAAGTCTTGAAATGATGCGTCATCAAGGTTTTTTTATCTTAAGATTCAAATTCTTAAACGAAAGAAACTGGAATGAGAGCATTGAGATCAGAATTAAACCTTCCCGAAAAATGAGACAATTCATTAACAAGGATGTCAAGATCAAGACCATGATTGTCCTTCCTCCTCAAGGACCCGCAAGAGATGTTGATATCCAGCTAGTCTTTGAAGGGAAGAAAGAAATCCTCATAGCTATTAAACACTTAGAAAAACCTCTTAAAACACCAAAAACAGACCACATAGCTATTGACATCAACCGAAAAGGAGAATATGCTATAGTAACTAGTTTAGGTCTTCCCATTCCTGGAGAAATCTCGAAAATTAGTGAACGATGGGATAAAGTCATTGATGAAATAAAGCATTTTCAATCATTACTAGCTCAAACTGAAGGTCAAACTAAAAATGACAGGAAAAGGGCTAAATACAAGTCTCACGTTGAGCTGCTCTATCGGAGGAAGACGGAATTGAGGAATGTTTATCATCAAAAATTAGCTAACTGGCTTGGTCGACAGATGGTCTATAGTAGAGCCAAGACCTTACTCATAGAGGCCCTTAGTTGTCATACTTACGGTACAAAGAAAGCCTTAGCTAAAGCTATTGAAAGTATGGCTGATGAGACTAAACTCTACGCTCGAGAAGTCTATGCTGTTAGACTTTTTACTCACCGTGATTGCGAATTAGTTACCCTAGACGCCCGTAATTCCTCAAGGATACATGTTAATTGTGGTGGTCAACTCAAAAGAGACTTAAATAATTATGACTTAGCTCCCTGCTCCAAATGTAAAGATAAGGTCAATACTCACGCTAACGCTGCTTCTTTCCTCCTAAATCAATTCCTTTATGACTCTGTCCATAGTCCAGAGTCATCCCTTTAACCTAGTTAAAGGAGTTCTGGTAAGATTTACCAGAAATATAGACTAGTGTCATTTAATTAATTCCCTTGAATCAGTTGCTAAAACATTCAATGTTAAGATTAACTAATTGTTAATGACAACCAATTGTTTCTAATATTGCTTTTTTTCCTATTTTCCTATTTTCCTATTTTCCTATTTTCCTATTTTCCTATTTAGCTGTTATCCTCCACCTGTGGGTGGAAAAATAGAAAGTCTATCTTCAGAAGTAACTTTAGTATGAACTCCGTCTAAAAAATTTACCTTTCGACCATTAACTAAGACTATGTTGTGAGATATAATAGTTTCTCCATCTTTTTCCAATATTTCTTTTTTGAACACTCCTCCACTGATTTTATCAAGTTCCTCTATTGCCTCTAGCACTGTTGATACTTCTAGAATAAACTCACTTCCCTTTAAGATCGGCCTATAATTACTAAATATTTTCACTACAACCATACGTTCACTCTTTACATTTTTTATTAACTGATAATCGATAAGAAACAATTTAAAGCTTAACTTTGTTGATAAGAATAGATTTTACTAATTATTCATTCCTTTTCAATAATTTCGAGGAGATAATTATGATAACCATTAATGTTGAACTTTCAGGAGTAGTCAGAAATCCCTTTAGCACTAGAAAATTCTCTAAGAAAGTTGAATTAGAAACATCTCTTCACAAATTTCTTTCAAATAACGGCTTCAATCGAACCGAACTAAGGTATCTATTCGTCAGTGTTAACCGTAAGAAAGTAGATTTAACCTATCAATTAATTGATGGGGATAATCTTTTTATCACGGTTCCAGCGGGTGGAGGTTAGTTTTTTTCTCGTTTTCTTGAATTAGTTTTAGCATTTTATTATTTTTTTTGTTTTTTTACCATTCTATCACTCCAAAATCGTTTCTCTGAAGCATCCTAGAATTAATTTACTTGTAAACAAATCTATTGTCCTTAAACTGATCTAGAGACGTTGTTTGTTGAATAACATTTATCAATAGATAGAAGTAATTTTTTATGCGAAAATCAATTTTTTCAATTATACATGTGATAATATGACAAATCCACAAAAATTTCTTTATCCAAAAACAATTGATGAAGCTCTCGAGATGCTTGCTTCTCCTGATAGTTGTCCTATTGCGGGAGGAAGTGACCTTTCTCTTCAAAAGTCTACTAGCTTCACTACATTTGTTGATATTACTCGCCTTCCAATAAATGGTATTATCGAAAAGGACGAGTTTATTTCTATTGGAGCCACTTCTACTTTTAACGACTTAGATCATCCGTTAGTTAAAAACATTGCAAATGGATTACTTAGTTCAGCTGCTTCTAAAATAATGGACACCCCTTTAAGACATCAAGTTACCGTTGGAGGAAATATTGTAGGCCGATACTGGTGGAGTAGTCTTCCTGTGGTTTTTCTTGCGCTTGATGGAAAAATTGTCCTTCAAAGTAAGGAAGAAACACGAACTCTTACAACCGATGAATTCTTTGAGAAAAGACCTGTTCACATCATGAGTAAAAATGAATTAGTAACTGAGATACTTATTCCTAAAGAAGTAACTAATTATTATGGTGATTGTCAAAGATTTAGCGTTACTGAAGCAGCTCATAGTATCGTATGCATTGCAACATCCTTCAAAAAAGAAAGTAATGTCTGTTCTAATGTTAGGATTGTTGCAGGTAATCTTATTAGAAGTCCTAAAAGGTTAACTGACCTTGAAGAAATGCTGGAAGGAAAAGAGTTAACTCAAGAGCTTATTGATGAAATTTCTCAAGAAGCCGGTGAAAAACTGGAAAAAATAAGAAATAATGAAATAGCAAGTGGAGAGTATCGAAAAGAGATACTCAAAGTGCTGGTCAAAAGAGCACTTGAAGGAGCATTAAATTAGGTGATCATGATGGAAGTAAAACACTTACAAAAAATTACTATTGAAATCAATGGGGAACACAAAAAATTCAAGATTGATCCCTCAATAATGTTATCCGACCTTCTGAGAGAGAACGGTTATTTTGGAGTAAAGATAGGTTGCAGAAACGGAGATTGTGGCGTTTGTACCATCTTATTGGATGGCAAAACTGTTAAGTCATGTATTCTTTATGCGGCTCAAGCACACGAAAGACGGGTAACCACTATTGAAGGTTTAGGAGACCCATTAGGAATACCTCATATTATTCAACAAGCTTTTGCAGAGACCGGAGCAGTTCAGTGCGGTTATTGTACCCCTGGAATGATCCTTTCAACACTAGAACTTCTTGAAAAGAATCTTAACCCATCAGATCAAGAGATTAAAGATGCTTTAGATGGAATTCTTTGTCGTTGCACTGGCTATGTTAAGATTTTCGATGCTGTCAAACTTTCGGCTGAAAGACTTAGAGGAGAGAACTGAGATGACAGATAAACCCTCCAAATTTGAAGGCAAAGTAGTTGCTAAGAATGTGCTTAAAGTTGACGCTATAAAATTAGCAATGGGTAAACCGGCTTACACAGCTGACTATATGCCCCCCGGTTTGCTTCATGTTAAGATACTTAACAGTCCACATGCTCATGCTAAAATTACTAAAATAGACGTTAGTAAAGCAGAAGCATTACCCGGTGTTCATGGGGTTTTATACCATGCTAATACTCCCAAAATAATTCGAACAACAGCTGGTCAAGGTTACCCAGAACCATCTCCGTACGATGACTATATGTTTGATACTAAAGTACGCTTTGTAGGAGATAGAGTTGCTGCAGTAGCCGCTGAAACCATGCGAATTGCAGAAAAAGCCTGTGAATTAATTGAGGTAGAGTATGAAATTTTACCGGCAATACTTGACTTTGAAAAATCAAGAGATCCAGGAGCACCTGTTATTCACGATGAAGAAGAAGCTCATGTTCCGATCCCTGTCTTTTATGATCCTAAGAATAATCACATGGCTCACGTTGATTTCGAGGTAGGATCCATTGAAAAAGGTATAGAGGAGGCAGATGTAGTTATTGAACGAACGGTTTACACTCAATATTCACAACATACCCCAATGGAACCCCATGTAACTTTGGCATATCCTGATGATGGAAGAATAATTATTAGGACAAGCACCCAAGTTCCTTTTCATGCAAGAAGAATCACTGCTCAAACACTTGGAATACCTGTTAGAAAAATTAGAGTTATCAAACCTAGAATCGGTGGTGGCTTCGGTGCCAAGCAAGAAGTCCTTAACGAAGATATCGCTGCTCTTTTTGTAATAAGAACAAATCGACCTGTCATACTTGAGCTTTCTCGAGAGGAAGAATTCGTCAGTTCCAGAACTCGTCACCCTATGCGTTCACGAATTAAAGTTGGAGCTAAGAAGGATGGTACAATAACTGTCTTAGATCTTGAAGTGTTAAGTAACACCGGAGCCTATGGTTCCCAAGGCTTAACAGTTATGAGTAATGCCGGTTCAAAGACATTACCTCTTTATAAGTGCGATAATGTTCGTTTTGTAGGAGATACTGTTTACACTAATATGCCTGTTGGAGGAGCTTATAGAGGTTATGGAGCTACTCAATCATATTTCGCATTAGAGACAGTAATGGATGAAATAGCTGAAAAGATAGGAATGGATCCAATAGAATTAAGATACAAAAACCACATTCAAGTGGGTGAAACTTCTCCGGTCTTCAAAGCACTAGGTGAAGGAAAAGAAGGAGTAGATCAAACAATTGGCAGCTGTGAGCTCACTGAATGTATTCGTTTAGGAGCAGAAGAAATCAATTGGGGAGAACCTCGAGAAACTTCAGAAGAACATATCAAAAGAGGAGTAGGAATGTGTATCCTTATGCAAGGATCAAGTATTCCACAGATCGATATGGGTGCAGCATATGCCAAAATCAATGACGACGGTTCTTTCAACCTACATGTAGGTGCAACAGACTTAGGAACAGGCTCTGATACCGTTCTTTCTCAGATTTTTGCTGAACAACTAGATATTCCACTTGAGGATGTGATCATTTATTCAAGTGACACAGATATGACACCTTTTGATGTAGGTGCTTATGCTAGTTCAACAACTTATCTCTCAGGAGAAGCAGTGAGAAAAGCTGCTGAAATAATTAAGCAAGTAATCATCAAAGTTGCTGCTGAGATGATGAACGAGAAGAAAGAAAATCTAGAGTGCCAGAATAAGACAATCTTTAACCCAGACAATGATAATTCGGTTACTTTCGGTGAAATAGCAAAATACTCCCTTTATGAACATAATCAATTCCAAATAAGCAGTACTGCAAGCCATGTTTCAACTGTTTCACCTCCTCCTTTTTCAGCTCACTTTGCCGATGTTGAAGTTGATACTCAAACAGGCAAAGTTAAGGTGATCAAATATGTTGCAGCTGTAGACTGTGGAACAGCTATTCATCCCAAACTTGCCGAAGGTCAGACAGAAGGATCAGTTTTGAATGGCATTAGCTATGCTTTAACCGAAGAAATGCTCTTTAATGACAAAGGAAAGGTGGTTAATCCTAACTTCAGACAATATAAGATCTATTCAACAAAGGACATGTTTGAACTCAAAACGATATTAGTGCCAAGTTATGAGCCAACGGGTCCTTTTGGTGCAAAATCAGTTAGCGAGATTTCTATCAATGGACCACTACCAGCAATAGCTAATGCAATCTATGATGCAGTAGGAGTACTATTACTATATTCTCCATTCACGGCTGAAAAAGTGCTTAAAGCAATTAAGGAGAAAGAAAAAACATAATTAAAGCTGAAATTCTTTGAAAAAGAGAGAGATA
>DAOWED010000130.1 GCA_030638685.1 Candidatus Heimdallarchaeota archaeon
GGCCAAGAAATTACTACTCTCAAAAAGAATGATCTTCGTTATTTCCGTAAAAATTTCCAGATTGTTTTCCAAGATCCTTATGCAAGTCTTAACCCTAGACTTACTGTTGGTTCTACTATTTCTGAACCTCTTGAAATTCACAAAATAGGTGATTCTCGAGAAGAGCGTGAAGCTCGTGTTGCTGAACTACTTGAACTAGTAGGTCTAGCAGCTCACCATGCATTTCGTTACCCCCATGAACTTAGTGGAGGACAACGACAACGTGTTGGTATCGCTCGAGCAATTGCTGTTGAACCCAAATATATTGTTTTAGACGAACCTGTTTCTGCACTTGATGTTTCTATCCGTGCAGCAATCCTCAATCTTTTGATGGATTTACAAGCTCGTTTCAACTTGACTTATTTATTCATTGCACACGATCTATCTGTCATTCGTCATATTTGTGACCGTGTAGTCATCATGTACTTGGGACAAATTGCTGAGATTGGTACTATTACTCAAGTCTTTGAACATCCCGTTCATCCTTATACTCGAGCCCTTCTTTCAGCTATTCCTGTTCCTGATCCTGATGTTAAGCGAGATCGTATTCTCCTTACCGGAGATGTACCTACTCCTATTAATCCTGCTCCTGGTTGTCGTTTCTACCAGCGTTGCTGGCTTCGTCGTGATGAATGTAAAACATTAAAATATGAACTTATCCCTGTTACAAGTGAGAGCGGTCACGAAACTGCTTGTCCTTACTGGGAGTCTCATGATTAGGTGATTATTATGAAAACTTACAAACTTTTTTCACTAATTATTCTTTGTTTATTTATATCAACCCCTCTTGTTGCATCAAGTGCGTCCTCTGGTGATGCTGTGATGGTTTATGGTGACTTTGTTATTACTGATACCATTTCAACTCCTTCCTCAAACTCACCTCCGGCAGTTTATGCTTCTGCTTCTACCGATGAAGATCTCTCTCTTCAAGCCGCTTCTTATGGCCGTAGTATTATCATTACTGAAGTTGGTGCTGATCAAATTGAACTTCAAAATGTTGCAAGTAGTACAATTAATATTACTGCTTACACCTTGGAATTAACCTATGATAACGCTTCTAAGGTAACAATTGTAATCGAAGAAGTCATTGAGATAGCCGTTGATGCTTATTATGTTTTAGATTCTACTAATACCAACTTGAATGCTTCCACTATTGATCTTCAAGCTGGTATTCTTGAACTTAAATCTGGCTCTACATCTTATCAAGACGTTGTAGCATGGGGACACCTTGGAAAAGCTCCGGCTATTCCTGTCGGTTCCTCTATCTCTCGATCTAGTCTTACTCCGTTCCAAGTAGGTGTTCAACCTGAATTTGTTGTATCTGATGATTGGAGCATTTCAACTAGCACCACCTTAGGTACTGTAAACGATGTTGTTGCTCCTGAACTTAATTTATCTTCAATTATTCTCTCTGAGCTTTTCTCAAATGGCTCTGATAGTTTTATTGAAATCATAAACTTAGCAAATGAATCAATTGATATTGAGGATTATACCCTTTATGTTAACAATTCATTAGTTCATACTTTTGCAGCAGAAACATTAACTCCTTCAGGAACCGCTATTTTTGAAACTACAGATGATGTTGTAACTCCTACAGGTAATTTGTACTTGTATAATTCCTCTGGAGCTCGTATTGGTCAGATGGGTTGGAATGATCTAATAGCTGGTTTTAGTTTCAGTCGTTTCTTAAACTTCACTTATGATTACTCTGAGTTTGATGACATGTTCGTATATGATACCGAACAGCAATATGACTATCGTAAGATTGAAGTTGACTCATCATTTGAATGGGACTATTATGATGGATATAACGCTGAATTGAGCGGTTTCTCTTATTCTGAGCCTACTCGTGATGCATTTAACATCAACACTCTTGAAATTCTTACTGTTAATGCTAGCAGTTTCTTCACTGCAAGAAAGGAAGATGTTGGTAAATGGATTAATGAAAGTTATGCACCAGTAATTGGTTTATACAATGTTTCTGTTTATAATAATGGATCATTAACAATACCTCACCTTAATTTGTATACTTACTTTGATGGAGGTGTTGATTCTCCAGATCCTCGTGTTGTAAAGCTACCTTTGTTCAACTGGACGAATATCGAATATGAAGTTTTTGATTTTGCCCCAGGGGACTGGTTAAATGTTACCGTTAAAGTTACCACTGTGCAAAATGGTACCGCCCACAATATTAACTTCTTAACAATGAATGATATTGTAGTTTTAGACTCAGTCACTTCTTTAAATATTAGTCAAGCAAAAGCTAAGATTACTGGCTTCTTTAATCCAAGCCGATATGAAGCTGGTAAAGCATTTATAGCTAATGTAACCTTAACAAATACAGGTACATACATTGCTGAAAACATCAATTTCACTCTACGACCCAACGCTATTGATAGTTTTGGAACTGATCGTTTAAATAGAGATGATGATTTTATATGGTCTCATGTCTTCGACGAACAAGAGTTAGACGTTCGAGAAGCATTTGATGTTTCCTTCAATTTCACCGGTGTTCAAAATATATGGGATCCAGTTAAATTTGTTAAAATCAAATTCAGAATAACTTATTCAACTAAGGATCTAGATGATAATCTTGAATCATTTGGGTATTTGAAAGTGTTTATTCTTTCTCCGTCGTTATTTAATCCCTTTGCCTGGGAAAATCCTTTTGCATTCGTAATTTGGGTGCTGACAGGAATATTTTCAATGTGGTGGGTTTCACGATGGTTCTACCGAGCTTCTAAACCCAAGCCTCGCCCTGAGCCAACAGAGTATGTCTATCCTGAGAATATTGTTTCTGAACCGGATGACACTTAGTCAATATATTGACTAAGCTATCTCAGCCTTCCCGCCCTTGCTTATGGTGTTTTGTTGTGTTTATTTTTTCTTTAATTCGTGCTTATTCATACTAATCTATATTTATCTAAGTTAGTCCTTGCTTAGATGGATTCTAAGTTTTGAAATATTGATCCTAAGTTTGAATTTACCATTTGGCTAAAAAGAAGAAAGAGTTATATGTTATTCACTTTCTTTTAACTCAGTAATAACTAAGAGGTAACAATATGTTTACACCTTCAGAACGAATTCTTTCACTTAAACCATCTGGAATACGCTCATTTTTTGCTCTTTCTGCAGGAGTAGAGGGAGTTATTTCACTAGGTATTGGTCAACCCAATATTCCGACCCCTGCAAAACTCATTGAATTTGCAGCTCAAGAGCTTAAAAATCAAAATAATTATTATTCTCTGAACCCAGGTACTCCCCTCTTGCGCGCCAAAATCGCAGAAGAGTACAATAGACGATTTAATTTTGATTTCACTTCATCTAATGTTTTGATTGGTTCTGGAGCATGTGAAATATTATTTGATATTTTTCACACATTCCTTAATCCTGGTGATGAAGCCCTTCTTCCTGACCCAACTTTTCTAGTCTATGAACGGCAAATCAATCTTGCTGGCGGAAAAGCAGTTTTTATGCCTTCTAATTCTGATTTTACTATAGACATTGAACAGACTAAAGAGCTTATCACTTCCAAAACAAAAACAATTTTACTCAACTTCCCTTCAAATCCCACCGGGGCAATGATGACAAGGAGTGAGCTGAAAGCAATAGCTGATCTTGCAATTGACCATAATCTCATTGTTATTTCTGATGAAGTTTATGAATACACTTGTTATGATGGAAGAGAACATGTCTGCGTTTCAACTTTAGGGATTGAGGACAGAACACTTATAGTGAACAGTTTCTCAAAGTCTTTCTGTGTCCCCGGTTGGAGGATAGGTTATGCTGTGGGACCTGAAGAGCTAATTAATCCAGTAAATACTTTTCACTCCTTTGTTACAGCAAATGCAACTACCCCTCTACAAGATGCTCTAGCTTCTTTTATGGGTTCTCCTGAAGCTATTTCTTTCACTGATTCTCTTCAATCAACACTTCAAGAAAGAAAAGATGTAATTGTTGCCGGTTTAAACTCATTAGAAAATGTTCATTGTCCCCCCGTTCAAGGCTCATTTTATGCTTTTGCTGACTTCAGTTCTTTTTTTGGTAAACCAATGTCGACTTCTGAGATTGCAACCAAGATTTTTGAAGAAACTAAGGTCGTTCTTATACCAGGAGATGAGTTTGGTTCAGCTGGAGAAGGTTATCTGAGAGCTTCTTTTGGCTCTGCTTCTGTTGATGAATTAAAGGACGTTATTTCTCGCTTAAAGTCTTTGCAGGAATAAGATTAAACTTCAATATGATGCACTGAAGACTTTGGAAGTATTTTTTCCATCTTAAGTGCTCTTTATTCGATACTTATTTGAGTTTCAATGATAATCATTGTTTAGGTAAGAAAAGAAATGTCTTCCGAATTAACTAGGCTTAGAGTCGCAAAAGGCGTTAGAAGTGATGCCGGGAAAGGTTTCGCTAGAATTCATAATTTAACCATGAAAAAACTTAATATTTCAACAGGTGACATTATCACCGTTCAAGCCAAAAAACTGACCGGTGCAATCGTTATCCCAGCTAGACCTGAAGATGATGATGAAACTATGATACGCATGAATGGTCTTTTAAGAACTAATTCTGGGGCTTCGATAGGTGAATATGTCAATATTGAAAAAGTCGAAGTTGAGGTTGCGGAAGCGGTAGTTATTGCTCCTGTGGAGAAAGGAATAAAGATAAGAGCTACTGAAGAACAGATTCGATCTACCATTATTTCAAAAGTCGTTACTGAAGGAGATCTTCTCTCTCTAAGTGCTCCTTCTGTTAAAGTTCAGAAAGATAGCTCTGAAATTTCAGAGATACCCTTTTTATCACATCTTTTTGGTTCTGGCACTTCTATTTCTATGAGTGAGGTTAGAACGGTAGTGATCAATACTACTCCTTCAAAAGTAGTACAGATTGGAGAACACACTCGAATAACTGTATCGGAATCTCCTATGGAATTTAAAGTAGGCACTTTTGTAACTTATGAGGATATAGGTGGCCTTGATGAGCCAATTCGACGTGTTCGAGAAATGGTAGAATTGCCTTTGAAACACCCGGAAGTATTTGAAAGGTTAGGTATAGAACCACCTAAAGGCGTTTTACTGTATGGTCCTCCCGGCACAGGAAAAACATTATTAGCAAAAGCGGTAGCAAAAGAAGCAAACGCTACTTTTCACTCAGTTGCCGGCCCCGAAATAATGTCTAAATTTTATGGTGAATCAGAACGAAAACTTAGAGATATTTTTGATGAGGCTGAACGAACCGCACCTTCAATCATTTTTTTTGATGAAGTTGATTCACTTGCACCTAAAAGAGAGGAAGTTACTGGTGAAGTTGAAAGAAGAGTAGTGGCTCAGTTATTGTCAGCAATGGATGGGATGAAAAGTAGAGGGAGAGTGGTTGTAATCGCTGCTACAAACAGAATAAATGCTATTGATCCTGCACTTAGGCGACCCGGTCGCTTTGACCGAGAGATTGAGCTAGCTGTTCCAGATAAGGATGGAAGAACGGAAATTCTCTCAATCCATATGAGAGGTATGCCTATTGCAGAATCTGTTGTACTTTCAGATTTAATTAACCGCACAAACGGGTTTGTTGGAGCTGATTTAGCTTCATTATGCCGAGAAGCAGCAATGCAAACCTTACGACGAATTTTACCTGAGATTGATTTAGACAGCAATGATCAAACTGATAGCGTTCTCTTTAATCTAAGATTTCTTCCTGAAGATTTTGACGGAGCATTAAGATATGTCTATCCTTCTGCTTTACGTGAAGTAATGATTCAAATACCAAACGTTAAATGGTCAGAAATTGGCGGATTAAAACAGCTCAAAGCTTCACTTATTGAGATGGTTGAATTACCACTAACTCATCCCGAAGTATTTACTTATCACGGTATTCGCCCTCCACGAGGAATACTTCTTTTTGGAGCTCCCGGTACGGGAAAAACAATGTTAGCTAAAGCTGTTGCAACGGAATCACAGGCAAATTTCATAAGTATTAGAGGTCCCGAAATCTTAAGTAAGTGGGTGGGTGAAAGTGAAAGAGCTATTCGTGAAGTATTCAGAAAAGCTAGACAAGCGGCTCCTTCAATAGTTTTTTTTGATGAGATTGATGCAATTTCTCCAAAAAGAGGTGGTTATTCTGGTTCCACACACTTGGAAACTATAGTGAATCAACTTTTGACAGAGCTTGATGGCTTAGAAGAACTAAAAGGTGTAGTTGTAATTGCAGCAACAAATAGGCCCGATATGGTTGATCCGGCCCTTCTAAGAGCTGGACGATTTGATCGTCTCTTACTTGTTCCAGCACCTGATGCAGAAACCCGCCTCGAAATCTTGAGCGTTCACATGAAAAACATGCATTTAGCTGATGATTTGAATATTCATGATCTTGTTGAACGTACAGTTAATTTTGCGGGATCTGATCTTGAAAACTTATGTAGAGAGGCTGTAATGATTGCTTTGCGTGAAGAAATATCTATTAAAGAAGTTTCTCAACGACACTTTGGTGAAGCACTTAAATTAGTAAGACCCAGTCTTAATTCAGACATAATAAAATACTATCAAGAAATGGCTGATAAACTACTTCAAAAAATGAGTTCCTCAGCAACTATAGCAGATGATTTTAAGTAAAACTTGGATGTGAATAATCTGACTAATCAATCAAACAAATCTAAAATAATTTCCGAAGATAAAGCTTCTCCTTTTCTAGTAACTGAATTTATGACTAGAGGAGTTTTATCTTTTCATAAAGATGAAACAACTCAAACAGCAGCTACTAAAATGATGGATCTTGGAGTGGCTTGTTTTATCGTTCTGGATGATAATGGTATATCAATTGGAATTGTCACAGAAAAAGATATTGTAGGAAAAGTAGTTGCAAAAAATCTCATCCCTTCAGAAGTAACAATCGAGTCAATAATGTCTTCACCTGTGAAAAAGTTACCAACTTCAACCACTATTGATGAAGCAATTGATGAGATGAATTCTCATGGAATTAAGCATATGGTTATCTATGAGGCTCTTGAAACGGGAGAGAGTGTTGTAGGGATGCTTTCTTTTACTAATTTGGTACGAGCAGATCTTTCTCTAAACCGTCTAATTATCTACTGAAAAGGTGTAATTATGATCAGAATTGCTCATATATCAGATACTCACTTCACTACTGGGAAAGAGTTTGAAAAAGAATTATATCTTCAAGCAATTCAGTACATTAATTCACTAGATCTTGATTTTGTAGTCCACACTGGTGATTTAACTCATGCTGGACTTAGACATGAATACTTAATAGCTAAAGAATTGTTACCCTTGATTGAACACCCCGTTTATTATTTAATAGGTAACCATGATGCTAGAAATGTAGGCTATGAGCTTTGGGAGGAGTATATGGGTGTCAGATCCGGTTATTATGTTGAAGATAATTATCTTTTTGTTTATCTAGATTCTACCATCCCAGATAAGGATGCAGGTCGTTTTGGTCAGGAGACGATCAGTTCTGTACGAGCTATCCTTCAAAAGCATCAAGATAAAAAAGTCAAAATTGTTGCTTTTCACCATCATCTAATTCCCCTTGAAAAAACCGGACGTGAGCGAGGTTTTGCTATCGATGCCGGTGAGATGATTAACTGTCTTCAAGACCATGGAGTTGATTTAATCCTAACTGGGCATAAGCATCATGCTTCTTCCTATAAAATAGAGGACACAATCATAGTTTCCGCAGGGACTATTTCCTCATTAAAAAGAAGGGCTGGAGAGGCAGCTTCTTTTAATTTGATCACTATTAATACTTCACATAATATTGAAGTAAGCACTGTATCCTTAGGTTCCTCAAAATCTGCTCTTGCTCCCTCTTCTCCAACTTCATATTCAATTGCCAGATTAACACGTTTAATAAATGCTAACTCCCCCAAAATCTGCCGTATTGTTCAATTATCCTCAACTTATTACGGAGGTTCCGATTTTAATTCAAAATCCCATGATCACGGATTAAAGCTAATAAAGCGCCTTAATGCCGATATGGTGATTCATTGTGGGAATGTTTCCTCAAAAGGTTTAGAGGGAGAATATAAGGAATCACATAGTAACTTAAAACCACTTACTGAGAACCTATACATAACACCCGGCCCTTCCGATTTGAAACACATGGGTCCAGCATTATTTACAAGATACTATGGTGAGGATCGAACTATCGAAAGAGAAAATATGTTACTTTATTTGCTCAACTCATCTCAGGTGGATAGTAAGTATGGTAGGATTGGGCGAGATCGCCTTAAAAAACTTGTAAATCAAGTAGATGAAAACACTGAGTCATATGACAAATATACAGCACCGGTGAGTGTACTGGTAACTCATCACGCAATAATACCTATACCGAGGCTTATCTGGAATGAGACAATAGAGGATGCTGGAGAAGTACTAAGGGCTCTTGTAAGTTTACCCATTGATCTTGTTCTTACTGGAAGCAAGCACAAAGCTTTTGCTACTAGAGTAAACGAAACCATTTTAATTAATGCTGGAACTTTTTCAAGCAATCATATTATGTCGAACTTTGGAAGTTCATTCAATGTGATTGATGTACTCCATAACGGAGGAGTAATTGTTTCAGAAGTATCAACTCAGTCCGGTATAAGAAGGATATTGGGTATTTTTTCATTAATCAGACTAAAAGAAGTCTAATTTTGTAAATTTAGATTCTTCTACACCAAAAAATTACTGAGAGACTAAATTTCAGAAAAAAAAATAAGCAAGACTTTCTAACACTTTTTAATCAAGCTTAAGGCTTTGACTACTTACTTAACTACTTAGTGAAGATAGCTAAGAATTCATATAGTAGATAATTTTATTGTAATTATATGGTGGAAGCACAAAGTTCTATCGATCTAGAGTATGTTCTTCAGAAAGCATTATCTGTATTCGTTATAGGTGGGAATGGACAGTTGCTTCACTATGAATGTTTTAGCGATCAAGTAGAAATTGATCCAGATTTGTATTCTACTTTTTTTACTGCAATAAATCATTTTGCTTTAGAAATTGATCAAGGAGCAATAGAAAGAATTGATTTACATTCGACAAAACTCGTTTTTAAAGGCTATGAGGACGTTTTAGTAGTTGTTGAGGTAGATGAAGCTCTACCGGATGCTCATTCTCTTTGGTTAATCTCACAAGTAATTGAAAGGTATGCAATCTTAGTCGAAAAGACAGGTAAAAACCTAGATAAAAAACTCGACACCTTATTCATGGAATTGGGTTCACAGTTAACTTTTGACATAGTCCGAGAAATAAGAATGGCAGCAACAGTTACAGAAGAGGAGGAAACCGTTGCTGAAGTCACAATTTTATCACCAAAAATTTCTTTGCAAACTTCTACAAGAAGAAAATTAACTACTTCATTAACAAGAATAATCGAAGATAATTTTGGCTTAGAAGCAATAATTCTTTCATTTAATCATATGGAGGTAGAAAATATAATTGCTTTTTCACTTATTGATAGTGAAATTCTGGCAAAAAAAATCTCTTCCGGTTTACTTTCTATTCTTGAAGATGTTTCAAATGCTAAAGAGATAGACAACAGATTGCTTCATGTTGAAGAGTATTTCTTCTTAGCAAGCCCAATTGATATGCCAAATAGTGTATTAGTCACAGTGGGGCGAGAAAAAGAGCATTTGTCAGATATTGATCCTTTCATCAAAAGAGTTACAAGATTTGTTTCAACGCTTATTTTAGGGGATGAGGGAAGAGCTTTTGTTCCAGGTGTATAAAACTATTCATCTTCTTTTTTCGCTTTAGTAGATTTAAAGAGGTCAATTACTTCTTCAGTCATTACTATCCTCTTAATACCTGCAACTTCAATATCTAAAAGATGCATATGACTCTCAAGTTTAGCAGCAATTTCCTCAATACGATCAACATTTGTTTCCAGCTGAGACAAACGAGAAAGAATAGAATTATCATTGTTAGACAAAGTAGGTTGGGGGGGTGAAGTTGATGAAACAGGAGCGGATTGTTGAGAGATTGAAAGATCTTCTTCAAAAAGCTGAGACATAAGACTATCAGAAATATCATGGAATACCTGATCGATGTTTTCTCCAGTTAATGCGCTAGTATATTTAAGAAAAATGGGGATATTATACTCTTTCTTAAGTTCATCCAGAAGAGAACGAACTTCATCATCAGAGACGGACTTCAGCTCGGAAAGATCAATTTTGTTACCAATGATAGTAATGCCTAAAATGGTGTCTCTGCAGTATTCAAAAGCCTCAGAAACCCATGAACGAACTGAAGAAAGAGAATCAGTGTTTGTAACATCAAAAACGGATATAAGAAAAGAAGTACCGTAATAAAAAGTGGAACGCATGCCTTTAAACATGTTCTGGCCAGCTAAATCCCATATGGTGAGTACTAGCTTCTTATCTTGATAAGTAGCTGTTCTTGATGCCCAATCACATCCTAATGTAGGCATATAATTTACTCTGAATGATCTTCCCATGTATTGTCTTCTGATGCTTGTTTTTCCTACTTGACCATCTCCTACGAGTATGATTTTAAAGGTTGCATCAGGTAAAAAGCGTTTTTCCATAATTATCTCCTTTTTACTCTTTATCTTTGATTTTATTATATTGTGCTTTTATATCTCTTGTTTTTTAGTGAATTTATCAGAAAAAAATAAGATTATTCTAATTTTTACTCGAAACTGAACACTTACGATGTTGTGTAAATAAGAATCTACTAATTAATTAAGAACAATTTTCGAGAAAAACTGAAATAGATTAGCTCATAATTGCACTTGTAATAAAATACCTAAGGTGAATAAATGACAAATAGTAATTATGAATTTGCTGGATGGACAAGGTTCATCAAAGAAAGCGAAATCAGGCGTTTATTGACAGTAAAAGTTGATTATGCTTTTGGAGGAGGCATGCCTGCAGCTTTACCACTGGATGCGTTTGCTGAGATCCTCACAGATATGGGTACTAGCTTTACAGCTGATATAAATGCTGGAAAAGGTATGGAAACGGTTTATCCATTAATGAACTACGGTCAAACTGCAGGATTGGAACCATTTAGGAGAACTCTTGCAGAACGTTTAATTCGAAGAGATCGTCTAGACTGGATGGATATAGAAACAGGATGGCAAAATGTTTTTATCTCCACTGGCTCTCAACAAGCTCTATATCTCTTATTGGACACTTTTCTTGACCCCGGAGATATACTAGCTACACCAGCTCCCTCCTATCTTGGCTTTTTAGGACCAGCTCAAAAACTTAAAGCTGAAATAGTAACAGTACCAACTGATATGGAAGGATTGATCCCTGAGGCTGTACAAGGAGCAATTGACAAATCTAAAGAAAAATTTGGAAAAGCGCCCAAATTACTTTATACAGTGCCAGACAGTGATAACCCAAAAGGTACCATGCTTCCTGAGAAGAGACGAAAAGAGATTTTTGATATATGTGTTGCTGAGAAAGTGGTTATTCTTGAAGATGCGGCATACAAGGAAATGAGTTTTGATGGTTCACGGATCCATCCCATTAAACACTGGGATACTGAGAATGAACATGTCTGTTTTCTTTCAACAACCAGTAAAGAGGCTGCTGTTCTAAGACTAGGTTATAGCGTGTTACCTCCAGCTATATTTAATCAGATGGCTAAGGCTAAAGGTTATTTAGATCTATGCACACCAAGTCTAAATCAGGAAATACTTGATGTTTATTATAGAAAATATATGGATAACTCATTGCCAAAGACAAGAGACGTATATAGGCAAAGAGGAGAAGCAATGATCAAAGCTTTTGATGAACATATGAGTGACTGCGCAGTAAGAACCGATCCTAAAGGTGGGTTCTTTGTCTGGGCAGAAATGAACGATAAGAGTTTTGATGCATCTAAATTCTTAGAAGAAGTAGCAATACCTAATTCAATACTATATGTACCAGGAGCAGCTTTTTACCCGATGAAAGGACCAAAGTACCATAGTTACAACCTTGAAAGTAATTCTATTGTACCAGGAGAACCAGAAGTAAACACTATGAGAATTAACTTCTCAGCTCCTTCAGTACAACAGATAGAAGACGGTATAAGCTTATTAGGAAAACTCATCTGTAAGAAATAAATCCTTAATTTTCCACAAATCTTCCTCCTCTCCTTTTCATTTACATTTTTGTAACTTTTAGAGCTAACTTAAGTTAAACTTAACTGGAAGGTTTTTTTTTGCAAAAATATGAGTAAGTTATAAATACTTGGTTGTTTTTTATTACACTATGTCTTACAAACTATTATCTTTCATACAATCGATATTCATCTTGGTGTGTGGAATTTCAGTGCTAGATTATGGACTTGCGATTTATGACATACTAGATCCTAAAGATTTTGGATTCAATGAAATGCTATTTGACGATTCATCTTCAGAATGGTGGTCAATGATAGTCTTCTGGGGTTACTGCTTCTTAGTTGTAGGTGTTCTACAGTTCCTCAAAGCTTTATCTGCTGAAGATTAATTTAACTAGCTCAATAACTAGTTTCTCCTCCCTTTCTTTTTTTCCAAGTTTAATCTTAAAGAACTTGATTTGAAATTGTCAAAAAAACTCTAAGTTGTAGCTATATATTATTCATTACACAATCGATCGATTTTTAATAAGCTAGACAAGAACGAAGAGTAAGACGTTAAGCAATGAGTCTTAACGTTGCGGTAACGAGAATAAATCATTTCCTGAGGATTTCCGAATATGACAAGTAAAATATTACTACTCTTCAAACCTTTTATTCCTATAACTTTCGAGATTAAAAAACCCGAAAAGAAGATTTCCTTCAAAGCAAAAATAGGATGGACATTAACAGCTTTAATATTATATTTAATGATGCTAAATGTACCTCTAAGTGGTCTACCCGAAGAAACTGGACAAGACCCCTTCTTTGCTCTCAGAGCAATTTTGGCATCTCAAAGAGGATCATTAGCAGAACTAGGCATCGGACCTATAGTCACCGCAGGAATGGTATTTCAATTATTAGTTGGTTCAGGAATTATCAAAGTTAATATGAATAACCCTGAAGAACGATCTCTTTATACCGCTGGTCAAAAAATCATGAGTGTTTTAATGACCGTCTTTGAAGCTATTGCCTACATCGCTGGTGGAGCTTATGGTGATCTCGGTGGATTAGACAATATGATCCTCGTCACGGTTCAGCTAGTAGCTGCAGGTATCGCTATCATGATGTTAGATGAACTTGTTCAGAAAGGCTGGGGTCTTGGTTCAGGTATCTCCCTGTTCATTGCCTCTTCAGTCAGTTTCCAGATTTTCTTTGGTCTTTTTGATGTTGGTCCCGGTTATCAAGTAGGTGGATCCGGCAATTGGTTCAGAGGAGCTCTTCTATCCTTCTTCCAAGGTATTTTCCGAGGTAATGTCTTAGGCACTATTGACAAGCCAGGTAGAGAACCTGACATCTTAGGTTTATTAGCAACTATCCTTGTGTTTGCAGTAGTTATTTTTGCTGAAAGTATGAGGATTGAAGTACCGGTTACGCATACCCAATATAGAATGCCGGCAAGATATCCCTTGAAGTTAATCTACACTTCTAATATTCCTGTTATCCTAGTGTCAGCACTCTTTGCCAATGTTTACTTTATTAGTAACCTCTTGGATCAGCAAGATCACTCGGGAGGCTTTATGGCACTATTAAGTGATTTTATGGGTCATTGGGAGCCGATAGAAGGAGATCCCAATGGTCAATTACAGCCCGTTTCGGGTCTTGCTAGTTTTACAACTGCACCTTTTGGTCTTGAAAATGTGGTAGCTAGGCCTCTTAATGCAATTGTTTATCTTTTCTTGATGATTCTTTTAAGCACGGTCTTTAGTATTGTCTGGGTACAAACTGCAGGGATGGATGCCCGTTCAGTTGCCAAGCAATTACTTGGTGCCAATATGCAAATCCCCGGTTTTAGAAGATCTGAACCTGTCATTGCACAATATTTAGAGATGTATATTACTCCAGCTGCAATATTGTCAGGCATCTTTATAGGTACTTTAGCGGCTTGTGCGGATTTTCTGGGGGCGATAGGTACCGGAACCGGTATTTTGCTAACTACCGGTATCATACGTCAGTACTATGAAATCCTTGCAAAAGAAAGATTAGCAGATGTTTCACCAGCATTAGCTGGTTTCTTAGGAATAGATTAAAACTATTAATCCTCTTCTCCCCCTTTTTTCTCCCTTTTTCTTTCAAGAAATTTTTCATTGGATATCTTTAAAAAACACTTCGCTTCAATTAATATCGACTTGAGGTTAATTTATGTTAGTTCGTTTAGCTATCCGTTATTTCTTTCACAATTCTCGTAGAACATCTCAAGCAACATTAACCCTTATGGTTGGTCTTATTACTTTTTTATCAACCGTTTTTATGATTCGTGGTTATTCGTATGAATTGGTTAGCATTTCTTCAGTATTAGCAGAATCTGACCGAATAATTATCCTTGAGAAAGGTACCACTTTTACTTCTAGCGTTATTACACATGAAATGCTTGATTTGTTTGAGAGTTATGTTAATTCTTCTTCGAAAGTTAAGGCATACTCTATTCAAAAATACTATAACGCTTCATTCACTGTTTCTGGATCTAATCTTACTTACTTTCTTAACATGCGTTGTGTAATGTTTGATAATTTTCGCTCAGTAACTCGTTTTTCATTAGCTCTTGATTCTAAGTCTTTTGATGAAGGGAAAATTATTGCAGGAGATCAAGCTGCCAGAATCTTTGGTCTTTACCCCGGTCTACAGCTAAATCTTTCAGTTGCTGGGATTGAAATAATTACAGAAGTCCAAGATATTCTTTATTCTGATGAGGGATATTCGAGTGAACTTATTGCAAATTATAGTCTTGTTTCTTCCTCTGATAATCATGCATCAATAATAGAAATTAAGATTAACGATCCTAAATATGCTTCTGAGGTAGTTGGTGAGTTATCCTCTCTTTTCCCAACTTTAGATGTTTCTTATCAACAGAAGACCAAGCTTTTTTTTGATATTTTATCTGAAGAGTTTATTCAAACTCTCTGGATTCTTCAAGCCGGTTTCTTCATTCTTATGCTTTTTAGCATAGCTTATACTATGCTTGTTTTAATCAATGAGTCGGAAAAAGATATACACATTTTACATTCCCTTGGTTTTGATCATTTTCAGATTGCCTTTATCTTCCTTATTCAAGCTGCGATGATTGGGTTATTCGGGAGTATACTTGCACTGGTTATCAGTTTATTAATCGTTAATGGCATTATTGCCGCTATATCAGCAGTTGCTGGTTTACCTTTCGTTGTGGTCCGGTTTGATATAGTTACCTCATTTTTTGTGATAACTATCTCAATGATTGTTTCAATAACAAGTGGGATTATTCCCTCATTAAAAGCCACTCAGATTAAATCAACAAAAAAACAATTGCGGTTTTTCCGACTGTAACGGTGTTATAAACATGTTTGATAAATTATTACTGAAAAATATTGTTCCTCGATCAAGAGCAGTTATGGCACTTATTGGGCTTTTGATTTCTTCAACAATATTATCCGGCACAATTAGTCTAATTTTGGGTGTTTATTCCGGCTCAGTAAACTATCTTGGGGAATCAGATGATATCCTTATAATTTCAAATGAAGGTGCATCTACTCCTTTCAGTTCAATGATCCCTTACGAATTAATGACCTTAGCAGCTACTTTACCCGGCGTTGTCAAAGCGAGTCCAGAAGTCTTAGCCACTGTAATAACTAAAGGACAATCCATTTACATGAGAGGGATTGATCACTCCGTTTTTTGGGAATTTGAAGATTACAAAAGTATAACTGGTCGTTTCTGGTTAAAAGAATCCTTGAATGAGATAGTCATTGGTCAACGACTTGCATCAAAAGCAAAAGTAACGGTCGGAGAAAGTATTATGGTCTACTCTACTCAGAAACCTTCTTCTATGAACCTGAAGGTAGTAGGGATTTTAAACACTAATTCTCTTTTAGCAGATGAAGTAATCGCTCCTTTGTGGGTAGCACAATTTCTTGCTTTTCAAAACGAAGCCGTTTTATCACACGTAAGGCTGAAAATAGATCTTGACCAAGTATCAAAGAACGAGATTCGAAACCAAATAAAAACCGATTATAATCTAGAAGTTAAACTTAATCCGCTGAACGGTTCTGAAACAGAAATAAGTGGAATCATTAATGTAGAGACGTTGGGTGGTTTTATTATTGAAAGTAGTTCTTTTACCGATTTAACTCAAGAATTTTCTTATTCTCTCCCATTCAGAAATTATGTTATCAATGTTATTTCCCAATCAGAAATAATAGGTTCTGAAAACATCCCCCTAATTAGAGATCTCTATCAAACGATAGATATCGGTAAGAATGCCTATAAAGCAACCTTCAATGTTTCAGCTGGAGGATTACCTGCAAACGGAGCACAAATAGTAATAGAATCACCCATTCTAAAAGATGGTATTCAAATTGAAACTAATAGTACCGGCTTAGCACAGATTTCTCTTACAGAAAACCATTATTCTGTTGAAGTAAATTATTTCGGTTTATCTTGGACCTTAGACTTGTATCAAAACAGTAGTCGTATTATTCCTGTTATCTTACCGACACTCTTTCCCTCGTTTGATATTATTTCACCAATGAATGATTCAACTTATTACACCTCCCCTATAACACTAAACACTACTTCTTCTGCAAATCAGTTCTATTATTCACTTGATGAAGCTGATTTTGTCTTGTTCACTTCTGGAGATAAAATCTACCCCGTAACTGGTCAGCATGAATTAATAGTAAAAGCAACTAACAATGGTCTTAATTTTACAGAAGAAACAGTTTATTTCACTGTAGGCTCAAATACAATAGAAGCAGACTGTTTTTGGAGAGAAATGAGCAATACTCCCCATGTTAATTTGGGTGCACTAATACAAGTTTCATTCACACCTTCTGATGCAATAATTCAATATCAGTGGTCTGATGAGGAAATAATCTATACACCATCAACGAGTAATGGTTCTTTTTACACCTTTGCTCCTATTTCAATTGGGGAGCACCATCTTTCAGTATTTCTTTATTACAATTTTGGAGACGGCATTTATAAGATTCTTACTAAAAAACTAGGAATCTATGTAGAAGTTAGTCCTAAAACACTTGGTATTTCGGTCACAAATAATACGATTATCTACCGCAATCAGCTGATTGATTTTTGGTCGAGTCAATATAACGGGTCTTTTAACTATGCTTGGGATGCTGGTTCTGAAAAAACAATAACAAATGAAACAATTGCTATCCCCAAAGGCTTTGTAGGAATGCACAACTTAGTTATTTATTCCTTCCTTGATGAAACTGTTTTCAGTGTAAGTTACACTCTAAACATAAGTGAAGAAGGATTCCCTTCTTTTAATCTTTCCTTCGATCCTCAAAATAATGTTATTTCAGCAACATGGCAATCATTGGAATTTACTCAATCATTGCCAGATTATGTAATGATAGATTGGGGTTTTGGAAAGATAATGCTAAACGAAAGTTACAGCTTTATGATCCCTCCTTCAGAAGGAACCTATTTTTTGAGTATTATAGTAACTGATATTCACAATATTAATCATACCTACACTTACAAAATAAGCTCTCTAATTAACTTTCAAGAACCGTTTGCATTTCTGGAGGGAAACACTCTTGGAGTTATTCCAACTCCATACTTACCAATAAATGTGATTGGGCTATTTGATGAGGCAAACATTTCAATTTATCATTTAAATGATTCATTAATTTCAACCTACGAGTTTGATGAAAAAGTAAACTGGTACTTGTTGCCTGGGGATTATTACTGGGTTTTATCCTATCTTCATGAATCCGTTTTATCAACAAAAAAAGGAACATTCAGTATAGCAAATTTTGTAAAAAGTGAAACATACACTCTTTTTGACCCATGGTCATCAGATGCTTTAATTGCTATTCCTCATCTTTTTCAGATTAACACTCTTTTCACATCAAATATGACTTATGTGAATGGAGAGCAGTATACTTTACCAATTGGTCTTTCAATTATCCGCTATTACGCATTAAATACAAGTTCAGGATTTATTGTTACTTTTCAAGATTATATTTATGTGAAAAACTATATTGAAGAATTCTTACCTGAAAATTGGGATTATTTGAATTTAAATGATACATTAGAAATAACTTTTTCATCTTACTATTCTGAAGTACACGATATTTATTACAAGATAAGTAATGAGAATGGAACAATAATCATTCCAGAAAGGAATTATACATCATCAGAAACCGTCTCTTTATCCTCAGGAACCTATCGGTTATTCTATCAAATTGTTGATATTTTAGGAAATTCGGTGAATAATTCTCTAGTATTTATTCATCAGCCAGAGTTATTTGATGTTGTATTTGATATCTATAACGCTTCGTCAGGGGAAAAATATCTTTCTTATGATTTGGAAATTTACTCATCATATTATCATGCTTGGTTTAATTATACCTTAACAGAAATTTTCACAGTAAAAATCCCCGCAGGGTCATACAGCGTAGATTTAATTTATGAGGGTGAAAATGTTTATAGCTTTTTAATAACGATAGCTTCAGATTTTTATTATTATATACCAATGGGTCTTTGTAACTTAACTTTAAGCTTTGAAGAACCTATCAATCATTTTCCTGTAGAAGGAATCCATTTAACAGTACGACACCTTGTATCTCAAACCATCCATTCAACATATTATACTTCCTCCTCAAGCTGTACATTCAATCTTCCAGTGGGGAATTACAGTATTGAAGCTTTAAGTAATTACAATCAAAAAGGAATAATTGAAATAATGTTGATAACAAAAAGAGTAGAAATTCTTACTCTTTCTCCAGTTTTTCATACCTCTAATCTTGAAATAAAATGGTTAAATGGATCTTATGTTAATAATCCAGTAATTAGAGTAACCTCTCCATATTATTCTGAGCAGATTCTAGTATCTTTGTTAGCTGGAAAGTGCACTATCTCTCTTCCATTAGGTCCTCTAACTTTTGAGATTAATGTTTCTTCCTTCAACTACTTTCGTTCTATAAATCTTACTTCAGAAATGACAATTATTGAGTTATTTCTTCCAAGTTCATCTATAAATGATCCTCAGTATTCACCTGGTTTTGATTCTTCCAAACTTTCAACCTTTGACATCTCAGTTTCAAATTCGGACGAATACTTCACTTCTTACCTTGAAGGACCACTTGCTCTAACCTCAACTTTACTCCTTTCTTTAATAGTAATAGTCTCTTTGGTCATTTTTGTTAATATTAATAGTATTTTTAACAACATTATTGATGAGACAGAAAAAGAATTCTGGATTTTACATGCTCTTGGTTCATCTCAATTACAAATGATTTTGAACTTCAGCTCAAGAATGTTTATCATATCACTGTATAGTAGCTTTTTTGGTTTTTTTTCAGGCGTTTCGTTAATCACTCTTTTCACATCAATTGGTGAAACAAGAGTTCTAGGACATGTTTTTCATCCTGTTTTTTTGCTTGCCGTTTTCTTAAGTAATTTATGTATCATAGTTTTATTAACAATAATCAGCTGTACTTATTCAATAATAAAGAAAAAACGCTCTTTCAGTAAAGAGACTTTTATGCAAAATAATTGATTATTAATTTTGATCTAATTCATTATAAACCAAAAATTATCAGATACAGACCAAGTATTTTGTTCAAAAGTAATTAGACCGTCTGATAACGGATTTACGGTATAATATTCCTCTTGCTGAAGCAGTTGATCGTATTGATTTATCCAAGTATAAGCTAATGATGCATTTATTAGTTGAATAGAGTTGGATGGAAGATCCATCATTTTGTATTTAATGAAAGAGTTGAGATCAGAACTACTTAGAGAAAAGTTCTGCTGAAAAATCTCCTCTCCTACTGAATAGAATATTTGTGAAGATACTTCGACGGATGATGCTTGTAAACTAGTGAAATCGAGAAGACTTACCAATTCACCGGTTGATGTTTCTCTTTCTTTGAGAGGAACCATTAAACTACTAATACCTAACATAGAATTATCAACTGATAATCCTAAATCTAAAACACCGTAGAACGTATTGAAACTATTCACTTTATAGAGTTCAAACTCTGAATTATTGTAAAGATAAGAAAAAATATCACTATTATGAACCATTGAAAATATAGGGTATTCTCGTAAAATGTAGGATTCAAAAGATTCATACCAATTATGGTCCTTTCTTAAAGAAACAACAAGAGTAATATCATATTCGTTCATTATCTCAAGAAGATAAGTAGTATTGAACCTAGCAAAATGATTCTTGGAAAGATCAAACTCGGTAGTGTAGAAAAGATCTATTACGGGATGACTTGAGTAAAATTCTAATCCTGGTACGTTAGCTCCAATGATAACATCTGAGTTGGGTGCTTGAGACACTCTTATTGCTTCAATAAGATCCATCATGTTTTCTCGGGCATCGTAAACCCATTTATTCTGAAACTCATCAATGTCAAAACCTGTATCATACAGAAGATAAATTTGACCTCCTATAGGGGCGATGAGTAAAACACTTATTACTCCAACAGTAGCTCCTTTGTGAATAGCAGCACTTTTCCTAGGCTTCGGAAGCGAGAATTCATAATTATCCCATTTAATTATAAGATATATTAGCAAGGTAAAAGCTACTAAGTAGTAGCCTAACCTGAAGAGATTTCTATGATATTCATAATATCTTAAGTGAAATTCTAAAGAAACTGTTTCTAAAGGATAAAAAGGGTACTGTGATCCAAAAGCCAATAGTAGTAATAACCCTTCTACTAAAAGACTGGGGTCTCTTCCTTCAGTTAATTTTGCATGAAGGAAATAAAATCCTTTAACTGTGATTAATGCTAGTGGTACAAGTATAACTGACAAATATCGGGTAGATGTGAACGAAAAATAAGCCAGCCAGATAATGTAGAATCCTATTAACCAGATCCTGATCATATCCCATTCACCTTCATCTTTTTCTCTCTTAAAAATACCAACAATTTTGGGAAGAGCCCAAGGAAGAGCAAAGATTGATCCGATAAAAATGACTAGAACTGCACTCCCAAAAGATGCTTTCATGGCGTTTTCAATATATGTTTCCGCTTCAGGGATATTAATTTCAGGAAAAGAATAATTCCATTTGTCATCATTGATATAAACATACATGTCTTCAAGAAAAGATCGAGTTCCGGGGGTGGTCTTTATTCGATCATATAACCAGTAAACCGCGACCAATAACCATGGAATGAGTTCTAGTGATAAGGTTGTTAAAGAAAGATTCTTTGTTTCTTGCTGAGTAAAGATAAGATAGGCAAGATAAAGACCAAAAAGAATAATCACAACACTCACGCCAATATAGATGTCATATCCTGCTTTTCTAGCCAAGAATAATGTCATGAATGTCAAGACAATTATGCGTAAAATTTTACCGATTCTGTTAGAGGGAGCGGAAAGAAGAATTAACAATGGAAGAGCATAGCCACTAATTTTAGAAAGACCAGCTAAGGCTAAACTTAGCCCTGCAATTGTGGCATTTAGTTTCTCGTTTTCCTTCCCTTGGATTAATCGAAGATGAAAGTAAAAAGCCATGGTGTAAAAAGCCATAATGTAAAGGTCTTGATAATAAGCCCATTCGTAAATAAGGAACCATGTAAGTGGGGAAGTAATAAAGAAAAGAACTGAGCTAATAGCTTTTCTTTTGCTTTGAAACAACTCAAAGGCCAATCGATAGAGTGTTAAGGCTGTTAGAATAAGAATGAAAATAGAATAAAAAACAAAACTGTCCTCTTTTGTAACGTAAAGGGCATAAGTATAAAGTAAGGAATTAAGAGGGGGTTTAAAGATGGGGAGAAAATTATAGGGGCTTATAGCTGGAATATCATTAGTAAAATAAAAAACTCTGGCATGGGGTAAGTAAAAATGAAGGGCGTCCCATCCTCTGAAAGTGTACAATAGTGAAATAATAGTATAACTGAGCAATATTAAGCCAGAGATAATAACTCTGATATCTTTAAAAAACGAAGGAATTTTAAACTCAAAAAAAGTTAAACTGTTCATAGTATGCTGATAATGCTTGAAAAGAAGATAAACCGGATAAAGCATACTCACAGCAAAGTAAAAGTAGCATATTGTATCAAGAGGTACATTGAATAATCGGTTTAGAAGCACCATAGGAGCTGTAAGGAAAAAAAGACTCAAAATAGAACCACTGATGATTTTATCGAGAGTATTTTCATATTTCCAACCGAATTTATCTAAACTATTTACTCCTAAAAGTCCAATAAAACCTATGCTAATAATAGGGAGCATTTCTAATATCATTCAACTTCCTCAATCATTATCAGATGTAAACAAATTGACTTTTAAGAGTGTCGTATGGAATAATTTAGCAAAAATAAATCATGCAAGAATAATCTCAGTCAATGATTAATTAAACACTACTTGAGAGAAATCTACTCCTCAAGAGCAAAAGGATAGGTTTGTTGAACTATCTGGTAAACAATCTCCGGTGGGAAAATGCCTGCTTCTGTGATTAATCCGTCAATATAGTCACGACTAATTGTTTCGAAAGCAGGATTGACAATATTTAGTCCCTCAGGAGCATCTGGCCAGAGTTCCTTTCCTCCTCTCATCTCAACCTCTGTTCTTTCACCTAAATGAGTTTGAGCATCAAATTTGAGTAAGCTTGCCGTAACATAAACAGGTACATCACTTTCTTTGGCTGCCAGTGCAAGAAGACGAGAACCAATTTTATTGAAAACCGTTCCTTGGCTAGTGATAGCATCGGCTCCAATAATAATAATGTCAGCATTAAACTTTCGAATAGCCCATCTCATACCTGAGTCAACAACCATGGTAGAAGGCACACCAGCACTGACTAATTCTTTTGCAGTTTTTCTTCCTTGATAAAGTGGTCTTGTTTCAGTACAAACAGCAGTAATGTTTTTGCCTTGCTTAAATGCTTCAACAATGGTTCCGGATGCAAGGCTAGAGTGACAATGGGTCATTACTGTAGTGTTATCATCAATTCGAGTACTTCCAAATTCAATAATCTGTCTTTTGGAAGATGTAAGCAAGTCAAGGTACTTAGAGCCCCTTGCTGAAGTTAATTCTTTAAGCTCATCTATTGATCCCTCATGTGAACGAAGATTAGATAAAATATAACGAAGACCATTTCTCAAAGCAGGTTCAGTAGGACGGGAATTCCAAAGGATTGACTTTGCTATTTCCAATTCTTGTAAGAATACATTTCTATCTTCAACAAAAAGCCGGGTTGCATATTCAGAAAAGGCTTTTACTCCTTCAATAGCTACATTTGTTGCTCCTTGTATTGTCAAATCTGATATTCTCTGGGAGACGTCACGAAGTAATTCCATAGTAATCAGAAATAGTATAGGAAGAAGCTTCAAAAAGATTAGCTATGTATAGAGAGACTGAGCAATGAAATCAATGCTGAGGATTACTTTGAAAAAATAAATCAAAAAAACATTTGAGTCAAAACGCTTTATTTTTAATGAAAAAGTCGATAAGAGACATAATGGATAGTCAACCCAAAGACCTTTCAAACGTTCATAAATGGTTTAGACCCACCAAAGAAACAATCATTCACCCAACCTACTTAAAAAAACTCAAAAATCAACAATATCAAATTTTTGGGTTAAATTCAGCAGCAAAAAAATGTTTATGGGTGCATAATGCGTTGTATGGACAGGGAACTTGCTATAAAAACACCTTTTATGGGATAGCTTCTCATAGATGCATTCAAATGACACCCAATCTAATATCATGCCCTCTTTCATGTCTATTTTGTTGGAGAGTTCTCCCAGAAGATATTCAACTACCTTCACCATTAAAAGACGGCGCCAAACTGACATTTGACGATCCAGAAACGATTTTTTACGGAATGCACTGGGCACAAAGAAGAATAGTATCAGGATATAAGGTAGTGGTAGATAAAAAACTGTTTGAGGAGGCATGGAACCCAAAACATGTAGCTTTAAGTCTAGCTGGGGAACCGACTTTTTACCCACATATGAACGAATTGCTAGAGTTAATACATGAACATGAGCTGACATCATTCATAGTATCGAACGGACAGTACCCGTCAAGAATAGAAAAGATAATGGAAACGCCATTCCCGTCGCAGATGTATCTAACAGTAGCAGCACCAAACATAAGAACCTACAACGAAATATGCCGACCAAAAAATGTAGAAACAGCATGGGGGCGATTAGAAAGAAGCTTAGAACTGGTAAAAGAAATGAAAACAAGAACGGTAGTAAGATTAACAGTAGCTAATACATTAAACTTGGAAGATGCAGAAGGTTATGCTGAACGAATAGAAATAGGAAAACCAAACTTTGTAGAAATCAAAGGAGTAGTTCATGTGGGCGGAGCACAAAGTAGGATCGAGAGAGAAACAATGCCATCTCACGAAGAAGTTAAAACCTTCGGGGAAGAAATTGCAGAGCATCTAACAGGATATAAACTGGTGAAAGAGCACCCAAGATCAAAAGTAGTATTGCTCACAAATGGTAAAAACCCAGAAGTAGTGTTTGGAGAAGTAACAAATTAACTAGAAGAAAAGAATTGAATTCAAGTTAATCAAGGAAAAAATTAAATAGAGCGAGAAAAGAAAGAGAATTGCTTCAAACAACAAAGTCAGTGAATAACTGCACGAGTTGTTAAAATAAAAAAAAAGAAGTAAAAAACCGTTAAATTCGAAAAATACGGTTAAAAATTTGAGCGGGTGATTTAGCCCGGTATAATGCTGCCTTGACGAAGAAAAGAGGCACAAATACAGTTCTTCTCTGCAAACTGGCAGAAGTCAGGAGTTCGAAAAAAAATGGAATTGCGGTTCTTTTTCGAAATTCTCCTCCCGCTCACCATTTTTTTCAATTTGCCTTTTTAACCTCAGTTTAACTTTTATTTGAGTCTTAAAACTAAGTTATGTTATCTCCTTCTTTTTCCCCACTTTTTTCCCTTTTTGACTTTTAGGCGCCATTTTTAGCCTTAATTAAGTTAACTAATTCATCCTTTCTCAGTTTTAGAGCGTTGATTATTACTTCATTCTCAAAAGGTTCAAACTTTTCTCCGCACTCTGGACAGACAAATTCGAAAACCATTGCATCTTGAAAGCTTATTCTTGTGTAATGTTCACAATTTGATTGGAAGAACATTTGGCTTTCTTCAAATTCTAACCTCATTTTTATTTTATTCAGTACCTCCTTCCTTCTAGTACTAATAATATCGTCAATTCTTTCTGGGTGAATTTTCCAAAGGTATAGAAACCATCCGCTGTTTTTGTCTCTTATTCTTCTAAATGAAGCAAGTTGGATGTCATAAAGCCTGTAGAGTGCTTTTCTTACGTTGTTTAGCTTTATGTCTAATTCTTCTGCTATGATTTCATCTGTAGTTTCTTCCTCAGAATCAAGGAGGACTATTGCTACTTTTTTTACTTCAGGTCCTGCTATATCTTCTACCATGTTTAATAGTGTCTGTCGTTGTGTCTCTGAAATTGTCATGAAAAATCCACCTTAATTAAATACATCTAGAAAATCTGACCTATCTCCAATATCTCGTTGCCCTTAAGAAATTTATCTCTGTCGATTAAAACTTTTGTTTTATTTCCTTAAAGTTGAATGAGAGTGTTTTTTAATTAAAAGATTTTTATTAATCAAGTGACAGCTTCTCACCTCTCTAAAGAACGACCTCTTGTTAAGTTTTATTTGTTTTTGAAAACTCTTGGTAAGAATATTTTCCTTGTTTCCTTCTTCATAATGTTCGTTATTTTAGCCTATATTGCTGTTGAAGATATTTTTCATGCTTTTTCTGACTGGTTTTCAGTATACTTCTCTGACCCACTTAATCAGTCAACTACTAATCACATGATGTTGTTATTCTTCATTTTCTTATTCGGTTTAGCTTTAATTATTATTGCCCAGTTTGCCGCTTTTTTCATTGGTCCTAGTAAATCCACTCTAATTACTGTTGAACCATTTGATTATGATCTTCAAAGTATTCCTAAGACTATAGTTATTATTCCAGCTTACAATGAAGAAGAGACAATAATCGAAGCAATAGAATCGGTGAAACCTTTTTGTCATGAAGTAATTGTTATTGACGATGGGTCTACCGACAAAACTGTCGAAAATGCTCTTAAAACCAGTGCTAAAGTTTTCAAGCATCGAAGTAATCAAGGTCTAGGCATGACCTATCGTGATGGTATTTCTCAAGCGTTATCCTTAGGAGCTGAAATAATTGTGGGTTTTGATGCTGATCTTCAGTATAGAGCAGCTGAAATACCTTTTCTTCTTTCCCCTATCCTTAGAGGAGATTATGATCTAGTTATGGGGAGCCGTCTCTCTGGTACAATTGAAAAAATGCCTCTCCTCAAGCGCTTAGGTAACATTCTTTTCACAAAACTGATCGGTTCCTTAATTAATCTCAAGATTTCAGATGGACAATCAGGCTTTAGAGCTTACACTGCTGAACTTGCTCAAACAATTACTATCCGCGGAGAATACACTTACACTCAAGAGATGATTGTTGAAGCAGCAGCTTATGGCTTCCGTATCGCAGAAGTACCTATTCATTTCGATAAAAGAAAAGTGGGCAAGTCTCGTCTTATGAAAGGAGCACTAAATTATGCCTTTCAAGCTGGATTGTTCCTAGTAAGAGTCTTAAGAGATCATCACGCAATGAAAGTTTTTGGAACAATCAGTGCTATTTTCATTGTAATTGGTTTTTCTTTAGGACAATATATTTTGATTGTATGGTTAACAGGAATTGAAAGTGAGTTTTCTCACGGTGTTCTTGCTCTTTCAGCTTTAAGTTTTATTTCAATGGGTATCACTTTTCTAGTACTTGCACTCATTGCCGACATGAAAGATAAGACTAAACGTTCTGTTTTAGTTAACCTTACGAAAAAAGATTGATCGTAGAAAATTATGAAAAAAGAGTTTCATTCTTTTGAAATAAACTCCCAGATTTGACGAGCTATTTCTTTCCATTGAAAATGTTCATGAACAAACTTTTGCCCTCTTCTACCAAGTTCTTTCCTTTCTTTAGGCGATTGAGCCAGCTCAATTATTGCTTTTGAAAAAGCTTCAATATCTCTTTTGACTACTCTTCCCCCTTTTGATTGTTTAACCGTAGAACTCATGTTTGGTATCGGGGTCGTTACTACTGGCAAACTTGCAGCCATATATTCGTAAATCTTCATTGTCGATTCACCAAACTTTCTTCTCAACGAGTCTATCGTTAGATCAGTATGTGGGAAATAAACACCTACGTCTAACGCTTTAAGGATAGAGGGCACCTTTGAGTGATCAATAAATCCTGTAAAAACAACAGAATCAATTACTCCTCTTTTTTCAGCCAGTTCTACTAACTTGTCTTTATGATCTCCATCGCCAATTAAAACTAGCTTTGCATTCTTTACTTCTTTTTTGACTCTTTCAAGAGTGAGAATAAGGTTTTCCATCCCGTGCCATGCTCTAAACGCTCCAATAAACCCTAAAGTGAACGAATCTTGAATATCAAGTTTTTCTTTTACTTTCTGAATCTCTTTTTCAGTCACTTGTTGATAAAGTTCAGTATCTACTCCATTTGGTATGACTGCTTGTCTATTTAATGAGTAGTTAAAATGATCATTGGCATATTCTTTAAGTCCTGGAGTAACTGAAATAACCCCACTTGTTCTTTTTACTAAGAAACGCTCCATTGTTTTACTAAGATGATAAACAAACCCACTTTTTTTCAGCACTTCTTTATTTACCAAATTTTCAGTCACTATCCCGTGAAGTTCCAAAAAAAGCTTACTAGAAGTGAAAAGTTTTGCTAGTGGGTAGTATGGACCATCAGTATAAATAATATCTTCTTTTTTGCTTAGTTTCGCAATTGTTAAACAATCTTTCAAAGCTTTCCAGTAGGCTCTTGGATTGATTAGTTCCTTTTTATCTGAAACATGGTCCAAACTATAAATCCACTCCACTGAGTCGTAAAGTGGGTCATTTGCTGGGATCTTGTGTGCAGATATTAATCCTATTAGTGAATATTTACTCAATTCCTTGACTATTTTTCTTACCCGAACAGTAAGTCCGTTGTGAATCAATAGATCTCCATGAGCCGCATAAATAATCATTCTTCTCACTCTTTCAAATTTTCAAAATAATTCATTCTTCTTTGTAGATTGAAATTGCCATTTCTGGGCAGTGGATTTCACATAATCTACAAACTGTACAATTGTCAAGGTCGATAACTTCCGGAAGATTTCCACCTATTCTTGATGGTTGTTCAGAGATGCCTAATACTTCATGAGGACAGTAATAGATACATAGGGAGCATTCTGATCCCGCACAGTTTTTTTCAGAGATGATTATTTTAACAACCATAATTGTTTACCTTGAAATAAATCAAATTTAATATGACTGAACTTATTAAAAAATGTGTCATCTATTATTAACTATTTCCTTGATTATTCAGCTTTTTCTTAAAGAATTCTGGCTAAAATGATAAATAGTCATTAATCAAACTAATATTGTGGCTCGTTATCTTACTTTAGCATCTACTTTTCCTCGATGGAAAGATGATGTTGAACCTGGATTTATTTGGGATCTGGTTAAACATCTTAAAGAAAACAATAATGATGATGAACACTTTATTCTTGCTCCACATGCTCCTCGAGCCAAAAAATACGAAGAATGGGAAGATATCAAAATCATCAGGTTTCCGTACTGGGTACCTAAAAGATGGCAAATATTATGTTATAATGGAGGTATTCTCCCTAATCTAAGAAAACATAGATTTAAAGCCGTTCTTCAATTATTCACTTTTGTTTTGATGGAAACACTTGTGGCACTTTATATCACCTTGAAGCACAGAATTGATATCATACATGCACATTGGATTATTCCTCAAGGATTAGTAGCTAGATTTGTATCTTTCCTTACAAGACGACCATATTTAGTAAGTGCTCATGGAGGAGATATTTTTTCCTTGGATAAAGGGGTTAAACGAGCTTTAGGGATAATGGCTCTCTCTGAAAAAACTCTGATTACTGCAAACAGCGTTAGTACCACTACTCAGATACAAAAAGTGTTAAACTGGAAAAAAGCTATCCCTCTTATCCCAATGGGAATAGAATTGAGTAGATTTAAGCCTCAAAAGAAATCAGAAGCTTGGCGTAGTAAATTTCCGGAGGGATCAGTTTTAGTAGGAAATATTGGTAGACAGGTACCGAAGAAGGGATTGGATAACTTAGTATATGCCTTTCAAGAGATAGTAAAAGAACATCCAAACAGTCACTTAATCCTTGGAGGGGATGGTCCTGAGAACAAAAACCTCAGAAAACTTGTTGAAACCCTAGCTCTTCCTAATGTTCATTTCTTGGGTTTAATCCCAGCCAAAGAGCTACCGGTGGTAATGGCCAGCCTTGATATCTTTGTTTTACCATCAGTTCGTTTAGCTTCTGGAGATACTGAAGGTCTCGGCGTAGTATTAATTGAAGCAATGGCTTCCAAAGTTCCTGTAATTGGAAGTAACGTTGGGGGAATTACTGACTTAATTCAATCTAATAAAACAGGTTTATTATTTGAACCAGGAAGTAGTTCTTCACTGGTAAAAGCAATTGATTTGTTAATTCTTGATGAAAAACTAAGAAGCTCATTGGCTGAAGCGGGATACAATCTTGTTTTAGAGGTCTATGGATATGAAACTATTGCTACTAATTTACTCCAAGTAACTAAATCATTTTTATCAACAGAATCGACATGATCGATCACTTTTTCAATGAATTCAAACTTGTCTTTTTTATAAACACACTTGAAAAATCAAGTGAAAAAATGAGTGAATTACATGGCTTATACGATGATTCAGAAAATCATTGGATCTCATTCAGATGAAGAACCAATACCCGGTTCTATCGTTTGGATGGATTTAGACATTAGAAGTGCTAGAGATTTTGCTGGTGCTAGTGTTGTAAAAAACTTGGAAACAAACTATGAGGGTGAATCCCAAATAGCTGATCTTGCGAAAACTGTTTTTACTTTTGATTGTGTTGTTCCAGCTAATAATCTAGGATATGCTGAAAACCAACAAATAATTCGTGATTATGCTCGAGAGCGAGATATCAAGCTTTATGATGTGAATGCAGGAATTGGATCCCATATCTTAATTGATGACGGATTGGCTGTTCCTAATAGCACTGTGGTGGGTACTGATAGTCACCTTAACATTTTAGGAGCTATTGGTTCTTTTGGTCAAGGAATGGGAGATCAAGACATTGCTTTCACCTTCAAGGCAGGAAGGACCTGGTTTGAAGTACCTGAAACAATCAAAGTTACAATAGAAGGAGAAATGCCTGATTATTGTTCTCCCAAAGATCTGACCTTAGCTGTTGTTAAGAGGTTTGGGTCAAAAGGAGCTCTTGGAAAAGCAGTTGAATTTGAAGGAAAAGCAATAGATCAACTAGGTCTTGATGGAAGAATAACTCTTGCATCAATGGTTACAGAAATGGGTGGAATCATAGGTTTGATTGAACCAAATGACGAAGTAATGGACTATTGTCGAACTCGATCTAATAATCCTGATCTTGAAAAAGTGCAGGCCGATGAAGGAGCTAATTATGTAGATGAAGTAGTAATCGATATATCCGATCTTGAACCTTTGATTTCTCTTCCCGGACATCCAGAAGATGTAGTTACTGTTCGTTCCTTGGAAAACCAAAAAATATCAATTGATTCTACAATTATTGGTTCATGCACAAATGGACGCTGGTCCGACATCAAAGCATTAGCTGATATTTTGGAAGGTAATAAAATCCACAGTAGAGTTATGATGAAAGTAGTTGCGGCAACTCGAGAAATTTATGGTAAAATGCTCAGTGAAGGAACACTTCAAGCATTGTATGATGCAGGAGCAATAGTCAGCCACCCCGGTTGCGGAAGTTGTGCCCAAGGACAGTTAGGTATGATTGGAACAACTGAAGTACAAATTTCAACAGGCAATCGTAATTTCAGAGGAAAACAAGGATTGGGTCAAAACTATCTTGCAAGTCCTGCTACCGCAGCAGTTAGTTCTTTAGCTGGTTATATTAAAGCAGTAGATTATTAGGAGGAAAAAAAATGAAACCAACTACAATAAAAGGAAAGGCAATTGTTATACGAGACGAAAACGGGAAAAGTATTGATTCGATTGATACAGATATGATTTTTCATAACAAATATTTACATATCACAGATATCAATGAAATGGGTCAATATGCTTTTGATAATCTTGAAGGCTGGGAAGATTTTGCAACAAGAGATATCGGAGAAATATTAGTTATAGGCCAAAACTTCGGATCTGGGTCTTCCAGACAGCAAGCTGTTGATTGTTTCGTAGCTTTGGGTGTTAAAATTATTCTAGGTGAATCATTCGGAGCAATCTACAAGCGTAATACTATCAATGCTGGAGTGCCTTTGATTGAATCACAAGGAATAATGGATGAAACAAATCCACCTATTGATACAGAAGATGAGCTGGAAATTAATCTAGAAACAGGAGAGATAAATAATCTTACAAAAGGAACAATTATCTCTGCGAAACCGATGTCAAAAGTTCAATTGGATATCTACAAAGCAGGTAATCTATTCGAATACGGGCGTCAATTATAATATCCAACTATAAAAAAAATAAAATTTGAAGGAAACGTCTTTTTTAGTTTCCTTTATTTTTCAATTTCTCCTTCAGCTATTCTTTCTTTTGTAAGAGTTGTAAAGAGCTTCTATTGCAGGTAATTGTTTACCCATAAGGAACTCAGTCATTGCTCCTCCTCCTGTTGAAATAAGTGAGAAGTCTCCATCCGCGTAGTCCATGAAGTCAAGTACTTTTAGAGTATGACCTCCACCTAATACTGAAAATCCTTGAGAATCAGCAATAGCTTGAAAAACACCTAATGTGCCATTTCTAAACTCCTTTTTCTCAAAAACACCCATTGGTCCGTTGCAGATTATTGTTTTAGATTTCTTAATATATTCGGCATAATTAGCAGTTGTTTCAGGTCCAATATCGTAAATCAACTGATCAGATTTGATGTCTTCAACAGAAATTATTTCAATCACTTCGTCAGATGGATCAGAAGTTGGAGTAAGAACAACAGCATCTGTAGGTAGAATAAATGCTTCTTTATTGAAATTATACATTTCAGATAAATCTTTTATTAAAGAAAGTCCACCAAATAGGTTAATAGCTGTAATATTCCCTTCACCAATTTTGTATCCAGCTACTTCTAACAACATAGGAGCCAAAATCCCACCTGAAAGGATGTGATCTACTTTTTTATTAGAAAGCATATTCACAATTATGTCAATTGATGCATCGGGTTTTGTTCCTCCGACAACTAAGGAAGTGGGTGGGTCAGGGAAAAGAGTTTTGGAAAGTCCATTAATTTCTCTCTCCATTACCCTACCAGCAACGGCAGTAAGTTTTTCAGCAAACCCAACAAGGGAAGTATGTCCTCTATGTGCAGCAGCAAAGGCATCATTTACAAAATAATCAGCTAGAGGAGCCAAATTTTTCACAAAAAAAGTATTGGCTAATCTCTCAGGAGTTTTTTCTAAGATTTCTTCTGATAATAATCTAACGTTTTGCAATACTAAAATTTGTCCATTTTCAAGTTTTTTGATTTTTTCTCTAGCATGGAGCCCTATTATATCATCTACCAACTCAACGTTTTTTCCCGTGTGTTTCTCTAAAATCAAAGAGTGCTCGTTTAACAATGAAAAATCACTGCTTCCTGGTCTCCCTTGGTGTGCAAGAATCACGACTTTTGCACCTTTAGATGCTAATTCTTCAATCGTTTCACTATGTAGACGAATTCTAGCGTCTCCAACAACTTTAAGTTCATTATCAAGAGGTGAGTTAAAATCAACTCGGCATAGGACAACTTTTCCCTCGAAATCAAAATCATCTAAAGTCCAATAATCGGTCATTAAATAATCGATATTTGGTCGTCTAAAAAATCTTACTCCTATAGATATTCCGATTAAGCTATCTGATAATCTTTTGAAAATGATTTTTCAAATTACTTATACTTTTTCAAAATTATCAAGAGCCTTTCTTAAAGAGACCTGAATCAATTTTTGAAGGGGACGAATAATTAAGTTAACAGAACCAGGTCTATGTTCAGGTTTAAGTGTTCCTTCATGAGTAACTAAATCTAAAATGTTATCTTTCTTAAGAAGGGCAAGAAGATCATTTCTTGCAGTAAGACAACTTCCCGTCATTACAAAATCAGAAGCTTTGGTTTTTGAATGCACTATACCTTCATCGACTAGAATCTCAATCAACTCAGATTTTGGTGTTCGATCAGATGAAGGGATATCATTTTTATTAATAAAAGTTACAACCGGCAAGCCTTCTTTCACTTTTTCTGCAGTAAACTTAATGGCGTTTAAATTATCCTCCCAACTTCTATTATCAAAATCTAACAAAAGAAGAATGCCATGAGCCCCCTTTATAATAATATCTCTTTGTGTTTTATGTCGTTCCTCACCTGGTGTGGTCCAGATTTGAAATCTGAATCTTTCAAGAAGCTGCCCTTTGATTTTTGGTGTTTGAAAAAGACCTTTATCGAAGAAAATTGTTCTTCCTACTTCATCTTCTAACATTTGAAGTTCAGAAACAACAAGCTCTGGATCTTCAATCTTTCTGATTGCATTGATTATTCTTAAAGCGGACGTTTTACCTGCAGCAGATGGTCCGTGAAGAACTATTTTAAGAGTGGGTAGTCCTTCCCAATCAACTGTAAGTGGAGAAGAGATCATAGATTTAGAATAAACTCTATCATACAAAAATCGATCGCAATGACTTATAAGTCAGTCCGGTTTTTTGTTTATTTGAAAGCCTTTATTTTCTAAGTCGTCCAATTGATATTAGTAATCGTTAATTTAACTTATAAGGTAATAATATGATCTTCAGAAAACAATTCCTTCTCTTTTTTATCTCAGTATTGCTTGTTTCTTCATTATCAAATAACTCCAATGCAAGTACTACTATTTCATTAAGCAAAGAATCACTCACTTCAACCATTGAACCTTCTATTCAAGATAGTCTTTCCTCTTCTGAGTTTGTGGATATTACAGCTATTTTGAAATCACGAACACTAGAATATACACCTGATTCAGAACCTGAAATAAGAAAACCGAGCTTAACTCCTTCTATTCAAGTTGTGGGTGATTTTGAGTTATTCTACGTGTACAGTAACCCTGGTTATGACCAAATAAATACTACACTAAAGGCGATTGGCGAACACTGCTACATTTATGTTGCAAATAGCTATTCAATGACTGCTGGAGAAATCGCCAACTTTATGGATGAGTTTGACACTATTATTTATCCTGAAGAAACAAGTTTCTTTGGGGATACTGATGGTACTCTTGGAGATATTGATGGTGATCAGAAGATCACTTTACTATTTTATCATATCCCCTTTGCCGCCGGTTATTTTGATTCGATACATGAACACCCCATTAATTATTTTACTGGGTATGAATACAAAGAATGCAGTAACGAAAGAGAAATGGTATTCTTAAGAAAGGATGGTTTTAGCACCTTAGCCCACGAATTTAACCATTTAATACATTATAACATCGATCAAACAGAGGATCGTTTTCTTGACGAAGCTTTTGCACAAATGGGTGAATGGATTACCGGATACCTCCCATCTGATAACAGAACTGGTTTTGTTTCTTATTTTGAGAACTATTCTAATGATTCTCTTTTAATGTGGGACTATGATTCTGAGGATCATGATGCCAGAGTTGATTATGGTGGAGCTTACCTTTTTATTTTCTATTGTGTTGAACAATTTGGGATCGAAATCTTGGAACCTCTAATGTCTTCTCAAGAAGATGGTGCAACTTCTATTGAAAACACTCTAGCAGACCTTGGTTATTCTATTACTTTTGAAACTCTCTTTACTAATTGGTATTTGGCTATGCGACTTGATGATCCTACATTAGGTGATGGAGAATGGGGTTATAGGTGGCTAGATGTAACACTTTATGACAAGGTATTCATCACCTCAGCTCCTACAAATGTAACAATTAAAGAATTCGAATGGTCAGGATCTTTTTACCATTTTAACATTGAATCATCAAATGAACAAAGTATAAACATTACAGCCCCTTCAGATGCAAACTATCAATTAGTGTTCTTACCTTATGAAGATGGTTTACTTCCACCATACGATTCAGTTTGGATTTCCTCAGGGAATTCATATCAAGTAAATGATGATCAATGGAATCAAACTGATAGATTTGAAATGCTTGTTTTATCTATTCCTAATAATTTAACAGGAGATTTTGGTATCGGTGACCTTTTAATTGGTTCATTTGAACTTGAAGCTGTTTTTTATTCTGTTTCAACTGGAGATTTCAATTACAATCTTCAATATTTTAGTCTTGAAAATGTTGAAATAAGATACAATGATTCATTAGTATTGCCAGAATCAATATCTGAGGTTTCAATTCATTTCTTTGATGAATTAGATACTGAACAAGTTTTTTTAACAGTAGATTTAGTTTATGATGAAGAAAATCAATCTTGGCGTTTATCTGAAAATATAACTTTAGAGTACCTTTCACACGGATTAAACTACTACAAAATATATGTTATACACAATGAAGACCATTGGTGGAGTGCAAAATCCACTACTTTTGAAATTGTGCACGAAATGCTTCTTGAATCATTATCAATCTCCAGTACTTCTGAAACTCTTAATACTTATTATGTTAAATCAAGCTTCAATTTTACTTATCCACTTTGGGAAGATTATTTGGATGATCTGACCGTAGAAGTTGAATTCTTTGAGGACGGAAGTGCTTCTCCTTTTGAAATAAAAACAGCATATTATTCATCTGATGAAGGTGTATGGATAACCTCAATTACTCTTACTTCAGACATGGACCCCATTTACGTGGTTATTAATGCTTCAATTACTATAGCTGGTGATTCATTTAGCTTGGAAGTTACTTCATCTCCAATTGATCTCGAATATTATCCCCCATCTGACCCTCCAACCGATGAACCGTCAGATTCCTCACTTAGTGAATTCAACTTGGCATCTCTTGGAATAATTATGATTTCGATGGTTAGTTTGGTTTTTATTAGACGATTTTCAAATAGGAAGAAACTTTAAGAAAAATAAAGTAAATTAAAGAGATATAGAAAGATATCCTTTGAGATAAAAGAAGAAAGATGAAGTAAATGTCTCCACCACCTACCATAACCAATAGAACGGATGATTTTCAACTAATCATCCATTCCAAAAATCATATCATTCCTTTCTCAAGAGGTTTTTTAGTAGATAGTCTTTTATCGTTAGGAATGACTTATGAGCACGCTTTTTCTTTTGCAGGTACTATAAGTGACGAATTTCCTTATGTTTTTTCAAGTGGAGTAGTTTCGGGAGAGGAGTTCCAAGATTATATTAGCCAGCATCTAATCGCTGTTTCACCACAATGGGCATCTAGATTTCAGCTTTTTAATTTAGAAGAAAATGCTCTAAACCCACTTATAATTTTAATTGGGGGTACTCCCGGGATAGGTAAATCTACCTTAGCTAACCTCGTAGCTCGAAGATTAAAAGCTACGAACTTATTAGGAACAGATATATTGCGAGAAATATTAAGAGGTATAATTTCTACTTCATTGATGCCTGCGTTGCATTTTTCAAGTTTTGAGTCTTCTCAATTTTTAAGCGGACACCTGCTTACAAGGCAAAACCCTATAATAGTTGGCTATGAGCAACAAGCAACCAAAGTAATGGTTGCTATTGAAACTGTTATTTCCCATCAACTTCAACGTCCCGATATTTCTATTATTGAAGGTGTACATCTAATTCCGACATTGATTAGTCCTGAATTATTAAATAACCCTCGAGTTATTTTTTTGATGCTTTCTCTGGATAATGAGCAAAAACATCTCAGTCGATTAAAAAGAAGGGCAAGAAATCACCCTTCTAGAAAATCAGAACGACTTATAGAGTTATTTGATAATATAAGAGTAATAAATTCTTATCTTATTGAAAAAGCTAATGAAGCCAATATACCCGTAATTGACTGTGAAAATACTGAATTAGCAATTGAATGTTTGATGAACGAAATTTGGGAAAAAATAATTCTTCAAATTAAACCAAAAGAAGATAATTTAGAACAAAACAATGCGACTACTGAGGAATTAAAATGATGCCAACAATGGTTCAAATTCATGATCTTGATGATCAACAGTTTTTCTCAAAAGGTTTACTTGCTCATCAACTAACAAATAGAGGTTTTATAGTTGACAGCTTAAAAGCGTACAGCTTAGCTCTAAAGGTTGAAGAACGTTTATTGAAGGATGGAATCAGTGAAATAAGTGCTTTAGAGTTAATTGAAGTTGTTACAGAAGAACTTAAAGCTGAGTTTGATCCAAAGATTGCCGATAGATATAATCTTGTTTCAAGGTTACCTCTTGAAGGAAAATCATTGGTAATAGTGATGATTGGTTCAGTAGGGGTAGGGAAAGGTACTCTTGCAAATGATTTGGCAACGATTTTTCGAATACCTCGAGTGATTGGAACTGACGTAATTCATAGGCTTATGAGAGATCTTTTAAGTCCAATGCTAGTACCGGAATTGCAGACATCACCATTCGAGGCCTATAAAGGTTTAAGACCAATTTATTCATCAATTTATGACCCTTTATTGATAGGTTTTGACGAAGTATCAAAAATAGTAGATGCTGGACTAAGGTCAGTAATCTATCGATCTGAACGTGAGAAAATTTCTACAATTATCAGAGGAGAACTTTTCTCCCTCAAAGAAATCGGCCCCTGGCTTCTTGATCAGCCTGAAGTTTTTCCTTTTATGATTACATTAAGCGATGAGGATCTTCATAAAGAAAGACTAAATAAAGAAGAACAGCTAGACAATCAGGAAATAACTTCAGAAAGCTTTGATGCAATAAGAAAAATTCAAAGTTATCTTTTAGAGGGCTCTGAAGAAATGGGGATCCAAATAATAGATAATCTTTCTTCAGATGAAACAATTGAAACGATTTTAGATGTTATTGTATCAAAGATGAAACCTCAACTTGAGGAAGAAGAACTTTAGTTTTAGTTATACAACTAATTGTATTGGTTGGTCAACTTGAACTGAAATTTCTCCATTTTCTTCATGAGTTATTTTGGCATTAGATGGGACAATTATTGAAAAGAGGTTTTTTGATCCTCTGCTGAATAACCCCTTTTTCTCATGTTCTGTTTCACATTTTAAATACTGAATGCCTCTATATTCTTCAGGGTCATTTGCTATGGTTAGCATTATTCGTTCAATAAGACCAAATTCTTCTTCTGATGTTAAAATATGGTTCTCAAGTATTAATATAGTATTTTTCTTACTTTTTCTAACAAGAAAATCTAATTTGCTATCTGTTGATAATCTGTTAAGTTTAGCTTCAGGGATTAAGGCAACATTAAACATCATACCACCTCTGCTATCTTTGAATAGAGCTCCTTCACTCCTTTTCCATCAAGTGCTGAAATTAATATTATGGACATGTCTGGAAAAATTTGATCAAGTAGTTCACTATTTTCTTTTGCTCCTGGGAGATCCATTTTATTACCAACAATAATGCAAGGAACTTTATTAGCCTCCAAATTGCCTAATATTGTCAAATTCACCTGGTCAAAAGGAGCCTTCGATAAATCTACCACTATTAAACCAAGATCGACTTCTGTAATGCTTCTAATCGCTTCAATTATTCCTCTTGTAGCTTCTCTAGCTCTTACGAGTGCATCTTCTCTTGGAATTCCCATCCTTATAAATTCTTGAAAATCAACTGAGGAAGCAATTCCTGGCATATCCATTAGAGTTAACTCTAACGAAGTATCATCTATATGAAAATTGACTTGTTCAAGTTTTTCAATTGTTCTCGTTTCATGAGGGATTTCACTTACTGAACCCATTTTTTTACCAGTATAATCAAGAGAAAAATGATTAGCAAGGGTTGTCTTTCCAGCGTTTGTTTCACCGAAGAAACCTATCTTTGCATCATTACGTTTTCTACTAATCCATCTTGAAAACCAGTTGCTTTTTGAACTTGAGGTGGCCATATAACTCAAACTATTTTTAAACCAATTAATAATAAAACAAAGGTAATACTCGAAAAATACTACGGGAATACCGGAATAATACACAAATAATTAGTGGATTTTTATCAGAAACGACTCAATACTGTAGTTAACTTCTTATGACAATACTTTATAATGAACTCTGAAACATTTTATTATCTGATTTAATGGAATGAGTTAAATGGAAAATTATAAAGTTAAAGACATAGAGTTAGCAGAAAAAGGAAGATTGTTGATTGACTGGGCAGAAAGTAGAATGCCTGTTTTAATGCATCTCCGTAAAAAATATCAAGAGACAAAACCTTTGAAAGGATTAACTGTTGCTGGCTGTTTACATGTTACAAAAGAAACAGCTGTTTTAGTGGAAACAATAGTTGCAGCAGGAGCAGAAGTGGCTTGGAGTGGATGTAATCCTTTAAGCACTAATGATAAAGTTGCAGCTGCTTTAGCAGCAAACGGTATTCCTGTTTTTGCTTGGCATGGAATGAACAAGGAAGAGTTTTATTGGGCAATTGATAAAACAATAGAGGCTAATCCTGATTTAACTTTAGATGATGGAGCCGACCTAATATTTCAGATGCATAGCAAACACAAAGAAAAATCCACAAAAGTGATTGGTGGGACAGAAGAAACAACAACTGGTGTCCATAGGCTAAGAGCAATGGGAGAATCAGGTAAACTCCTCTATCCAATTATAGCTGTTAACGACACCCCAACAAAATGGCAATTTGATAATGTTTATGGCACTGGTCAAAGCACACTTGATGGCATTTTAAGGGCAACAAGTATCCTTATTGCTGGTAAAATTGTAGTAGTTGCTGGTTATGGTCATTGTGGGAGAGGTGTAGCAATGAGATCTCAAGGACTAGGTGCGAAAGTTATCGTTACTGAAGTTGATCCTGTTCAAGCACTGAAGGCAACTTTGGAGGGTCATAATGTTATGACTATGGATCAAGCCGCTCCTCAAGGTGATATTTTTGTAACAGCAACGGGAATAAAGGATATCATCACAGGTAAACATTTCGAGCAAATGAAAGATGGAGCAGTAGTTTGCAACACTGGACATTATGATGTTGAGATTAATATTGGTGATCTTGAAAGCTTGGCAAAATCTGTTCGAGAAGTTCGACCTAACAATGAAGAATATTTATTAGAAGGTGATAGGCGCATTTTCTTATTAGCAAAAGGCAGGCTAGTAAACCTTGCTGCTGCGGAAGGACACCCCAGTGAAGTCATGGATATGAGTTTTGCAAATCAGTTACAAGCTTTAATTTACCTTAATGAAAACAGCAGCAAACTTGATAATAGAGTACATGATGTTCCTGAAGAAATAGACACAGAAATAGCCACTTTAAAACTTAATACAATGGGTATGGAAATTGATGAGCTAACTCCAGAGCAAATTACTTACTTATCTGACTATTCTGCAGGCACATAAATCATAATCTCCATAAATTCATTTTAGGCTTTTTCATTTTTTAATGTTTGAATGCAAATGATACAAAGCGATAGCTTTAATGGTTAGTTTTGTACTGTATACTTTGAGTGATACCATTGAATACAATTGATGTTTCTCATATCAATAGTGAGTTTTCCTCTCTGGACTCAGAAGCCACACTTGATCAATTAATTGAACTTTTCAAAAAAGATCATGATGTTTACATCTTTCAAAATGAAACCTATTTAGGTTGTGTTACTGAACATGACTTAATGGGTCATGAGGGAGATGAAGCTGTTTCTACTATTAGTACTTTTGTTAACCCTCAACCGGTAATAACTCTTGATACTCCTTTTCATGAAGCTGCTAGAATAATACTCAATCATAGAACACACTCAGTAGGTGTTAATGATAAAGACGGTGACTTCATTGGAGTGGTTTCGGATAAGATACTAATTGCTAGCCTTGATGGTGAAGATATGGCCTTGATTGACTATATGTCCTCAAATCTGGTTACTATTTCAGATAAAACTAATATTTCTCAAGCAATTGATCTTCTACGAGCTAATAAAATCTCTAGAATACCTGTGATAGATGATAATTTCGACATTATAGGTCTCTTATCTTCACATAATATTCTAGAATTGTTTTTGGACACTTCATCAACGGAGCAGAACAAAGATCAAATATGTGTTTCTGATATTATGAATTCTTCACCTGTTTTAGCTACTGAATTTCAAACACTTTCAGATGCAGCAAAACTAATGATAGACCGCAATACCTATGCAGTTGTAGTTGTCAGAACTGATACAAAGATCCCAATTGGAATAATTACAATAACTGATCTTTTAGAAAACCTAAGCATTGAACCCGCACAAGAAGGTTATCAAGTAAAGGTAATTGGAGACTATGATGAAAGTGTACTTGAATACTTGGTAGAAGAGTCTCTTTCACTAGTTTCAAAGTTTGCTTACTTCATGGGTGGGTCAGGGAAAGTAATTATTCGAACAAGAGCTTATCCTAAAAGAAAATTCAGGGGTCAGATTCTATATAATATCAGAGTCAGAGTAATCGGTAACAAAGGTTTCTCTCAAACTGCAAAAGCTGACAGTTATGGAGTAGAAGCGGCGTTCCAAATGGCTTTAGATCATTTTGAAAGAGCAATAATAAATGTTATTGATATTGAAGAAGATAGGCAGAAAACAATCTTTGATACTGGTTTAGACGACCTGTAAAAAAAAATGAATAAAAAGGATGAGAAATGTTAGATTTTTTCATCCATAATTTTAGAAAAAAAGAATCTTATTGGAATGAATTCAAATGTGGGCTGAAGCAATAAAAAACGGCATTTCGTGGATCCTGTCACAAGAAACAGTTGATGGAGGATGGTCTGAAATACCAAGAGGACCCCCAAATAATGCAAGTTTACAATCTGTAGGCAAATTGGTTCAGTCAGAATTAATCAAATTAACAGACGAACAGATCAGAAAAGCGAGCACAGTAGTAATATCTGCACAATTTGAGGACGGTTCTATACCTTATTATCTTAATGAGCGAAGCGCTGGAGTACAATCGACAACATTAGCATTAAATGGTTATTTTGATATTTGCCCAGAAGAAATGAGAGATGTATTATTTGTTTCGAAGGCAATTCAATTTATCACACGTCATCAAGAGAAAGATGGAAAATTCATAGAAAAAATAAGAATAAATCCTCAAGGCGGAATTGCTGAAACGGCAATTTCAAGATCCTTAGTAACAGCATTAGCACTGCTTCCTCTTCAGAAGTATTATGGTTTAAAGGATAATATTTCTCTAATTAGAGCCTACGAAATGCTAATTATAGACTTTAAAAAATTCATGGCTAATAAGTTGCCAGAATACGAATTTTATCGGTCAAGAATTGTTTTAGAAGTAATAAGTGAATGGTTCAGTGAACAAACAGAATATCAATCACTTCTTGCTGCTAGAATCGCCCAGCTTCAGAGGAGTGATGGCTCATGGGTATTCAAGAAAATGAATGCTGCTTTTTCAACACCTATTGCTGTTGCAATGCTAGAATTAAGTAATGTAGGAACAAATGATCCAATGTTACAGAAAGCATTTCACTACCTGATAAACAATCAAGCACCTGAAGGTTTCCGGAGAACTGGATCCCCTAAAAATTCTCTACCTAGTTTGTCATTAACAGCAGAAATTCTTTTACTACTTAATCATAAATAATTAGCTTTTAACACGAAAAATGATTTAGCCATCTCCACAAAAGCTTTAATACTTAGCTTCTTAATTTTACGTAATGTCAATTGATGAGAACCCAATTATTGCAGATGCAATAAGCAACCTTGATTATTTTTTTCAGGCAGAATCCTCTAAACTGCTTAAAGAAGAAGTAACCAATTGGCAAGTTACTAGTGTTACTCATACAGAAAAAAAGGGGCGTTTTGCATCTATTTACCTCTTAAAGATCTCACTATTAACTGATCTTGGAGAAATCGAACATAGTGTAGCCATAAAAATGATTGGAGAAGGTACCTTACCGCTGGATGAATTAGCCAATTCTTTCTACCTTGAAAACACTTTTAGAATATTACCTGAGTTTGGTACCCCTCGAGTACTTTACTACAAATCTTCTGCTCCTGCTTATATTCTTTATGAGGGTGTAAGAGGAAGTAATTATGATGAACTTGCGCTAGTTAAAGACAAAGCAACCCATGCTGGTCGCTTACTAGCAGCCATTCACGGAATCTCACAAAAAAGAATTGATATTGAAACTTATGAGGGGTTAACACGGTTAATTGGTCAACAGCTGAATGACACACTAGAGGAACGCCGGATATCCGCAGGAATAAAACCTTTTCTTGAAATAATGGAAACCTCAAATGGCGGTTGCTATCCTTTTGGTGATTTTCATCAAAGCAATGTAATGGTTGAATCGGCAAATAACTTAGTTTCAAGAATGTACGTTATTGATTCGGAATATATGTTAAAAATTCCATTTGACCGATTTGATGACATAGGTTCCTTTTTTGGAAGACAATTATATCTAGAATATCGTTCAACTCAAAACTTCACGCAAACTGCTACAGATATCAGTGACTTCATAGCTGGTTATAATAGTTTTCTGAAAGAAAGAAATACTCCAACTTTAGATGAACTCTACCCAAAAGGAACTACTTTAGACTTCTTTCTGTCACAATGGCTAATAATGAATTTACTAGATCAAAAATTGGACCCCTCTAGAGCAAGATCACCTACAGAAGATGCTCAAAAAATGACCCTTATTCTGGCTTTATTGGAAGAAAAACCCTTTCAAAAGTTACTTTCTCATCAAATCCTTTAGTCAATTATTATCTTATAAATTGGCAAAAAAAGTAATTATCAGACGCTTAAGCAAGTGATTCGGAAAAACTCCTTTTTTTAACTCCTCAGCATCATCCTTAAATAGAAGGTTTAATCTATTTTTGAATGATACCATATTTATTTATGGCGTCAGTCAGTAATATTAATTAATTAGAAATGGAGATAAAGATAGTAATGGCTTCTGTCACTCTAGCTCAAATGTCAACTTTAGGAACTGATGAGCCAATAACACTCCCTAAAGCCTTCTTAGAGGCTTTGGCATCGGATGAAACATCACATTGTATTTTAATTCTAGCACCTAGTAACAAGATTATTCGTTTGATTCCTACTGCTTCTAATGAAGTAATCAAAGTGAAAATCAATATAGGTAAGCTCAGTCCTGATTTCTTACGTCAGATGGGTAGTATATTTATTAGATTAGGAATTAAAACACTCTACTCAACCGGATTATGCTTCACTCAAGATTCGTGTGTTTACGAAGGTTACATCGATTCAATTGAATTGGAAAATGTAACTAAGGATGAAATAAAAGAAGAATTTATTGGAATTGAAGGCGTATCATCTGTAGATATTGATGTATTAACAATCTAACCTTCATTTTTAATTGGCTTAAGCATCATTCGCATGATTAAGTGATGTGTTAATTGTGAAAAAACGACCTAAATTATTAATGCATCCAATACGTTTAGAGATTTATAAGTTTGTAAGTGAAACTCCGGGTTCTCATTTGTATGAAATAATAGATAATCTAAATATTCCTCAGGGGACAATAACTTGGCATCTACGTAAAATGAGTGACGCCGGGTTAATTGATACAGTTAAAATTGGGGGACGACGAGCTTTTTTCTCAAAAGCATTACGAGGAGTGGACACTGAACAGGCATTTGCAATGTTGAAATCAGACAAAGCGAAAGAGATCTTTCTCTACATTGTTAAGAATAGTTGTTGTTATCAAACAGAAATGGCTCAAGATTTTGACTTACATCATGATACAATCAGACACCATTGTGAGCGGTTGGAGAGTGTAGGTCTAATAAAAACACACAAAGAAGGCAGGATGCTCCGTCACCAAGTAGGTGAAATTGGAAAAAAAATACTTGCCTCAAATATTGAGCTAATTTCTCATGCATATATTTATCACTTAAAAACTAAACTCGAAGATGAATGCCTCACACCCTTAGTTGAAGAGTATTCAGATGATTCTCTGACTATGAGAATTTCATGTGCAGGTTATGATGATGTTACATTATCTCTCAAGCTCAAAGATTGGGAATTCATTCAAGATCTGGTTGAAGGGGACAGTGAAGATGATGAAGATGATGAAGATGATGAAGATGATGAAGATGAAAGCATTGTGGAAAACTCAAGTTAGTTTCTATCTTCTTGAATAAACTTCTTTTTTATCTTTCTCAAGTTTAATTATTTTCCCTTCAGCCTCTAGTTTTTTCAGGTGTGCAATAACTGTTTGTTCTCGTGCTAGTAAATCATAAGGTGAGCTCCATTGAATATTGAGCACTTTAGTGACTTTATCAGTTATTTGCTCTGAAGTTTGCTCTTTTGATAATCCTTCAAGAATTTGGTTTTCCATCATTTTGAAACCTTCTAAACTAGCTTGAATGATTGATCTTGCAGATGGGGCCTTTAGAGATGGTTCAGTGTGAATGGGGCAGAGAGTATTGATTTTAGTGCGTGATAAGAATGTTAACTCTTTCTCAAAACCTGCAGCATCCCCAGTTAAGTCAATATAATAGTTAAGTTGTTTTTGAGGGAGTATAGATAAAGCATCTCCGCAAAACATTACTCTATTGCGGTCTAAGAAGAATAAGGAGTGACCTATTGAATGTCCATTGAATGATATAGCATGCAAGGATCCCTCTCCTAAGGAAATTGTATCCGCATCGTTAAAGTATTCATCAACGTTTATTTTTTGCAAATTATCAAAAGGATCTTGACGAAAGGCTAATCGAAGACGCTTAGATCGGGTAATATTGAAATGATTCTTTTGTAGATGGTAGGACGGATTACTTAACGTATCTTTCAAAACCTCCGGAGCGATAAGTTTAGCTTCGGGGAAATAAATTTTTAATAAATTGGCACTTCCAATATGATCATGGTGTGCATGAGATAATAAAATCCATTTTACATCCATTGGAGAACGTTTAGCAGCTTTAACCGTATCCAGATAAGGTTGAGCTAATGTATTCTGTAGCCCTGTATCAATAATAGCCAGTTCTTCATCAATAATAAGATATCCTGCATTTGAAACCCCTGCTGATCCATGACTACTTTTAACGCGATATATTCCATCATCAATGAGTTGAAACATTATTACTACCTATCACATTTACTTTCTTTCTACTATTAGACTATTTTTATTTAATATATCTGAAATTCATGTACTTAACTAACTTTCTTTCAGAAAGCCTTTTTATTCAGATTATCTCTTTTTTATTTATGGCACGTGAATGCACTCGTTGCGGTGAAGAAGTAAATGAAAAATGGCTCTTTTGTAGATTCTGTGGAAATAGGGTTAAAAGCGAATTCTCATCTGAATCGTCCGATTCCTTTGGCTATGATGAATCTTTTTCAGAAGATATCGACGAAGTTGATGATTTAAGCACCCCCGAGGAAGTTATTGACGAGTTATCACTAGAAGAAGTTTATTTGATTATTACAACTAGAGATAAAAGACGAACTCTTAACACCATGAAAAAGGATCTTTCAGCTGAGATTGATAAGTTACTTGAAAGGATTAAACTCAAACTACTACCCAGAGAGGACGCTGTAAAACAACTAACTCAACTTAAGACTCAAAAAGAAGAAGTTGAACAGGTAGAAGCATCCCTTCCAGTTATTACTCAAGATTTAATCCCTCTTGAGATCTTAATAGAAGACGAAGAAATTGCAAAAGGGAAGCTATATGAAATCAATGCTTTAAGAAAGGAAGGGACGGTGAGTAAAGACACTATACGTAAAGCAAAAATGGAATACGAAGATCAGCTTAACAGTATTAAAGAAGAGTTGGGACTTGAATTGGGTCGAATGCGTGCTTGGAACGCTGATCTCACTCAAGATCTTAAAGAAAAACGAACTAAACTTGAAATGTTGATTGTCAGGAAAAGAACTGGTGAGTTAACTGAAGATGAATATGAAGAAAAAAGAGCTACTCATGCAGAAGAAATTAAATCTGTAGAGTTTTGCAATGAATTTATAGGTCGTTTAATCAAACAAGCTAAGTAGTAATCTCTTAGATACTGATTTCTTTCTGGTTCGCGTATTAATCGCTTTTTTAGTTGAAGTATTTTCAGATAAGAATTTATACTAATAATTGTACTTTTTTAACGAAGGAATGTAAAATGTCAGAAGATATGATAAAATGCCCTAGTTGCGGTGAACTCAATTATCCATCGGATGAATGTCTTTTTTGCGGGAGCTCTTTATCCTCTAAAGAAGCAGAACAGAAAGAAGCATCTGAATTAACCGAAAATGAAATTGTTTGTCCGAATTGCTTTTCAATGAATTCTTCTGAGTCTAAAACTTGTTCTTCTTGCGGGATGGGATTAGAACCTTCTGAAGTATCTGAAGATGAGGATGATTTATCATTTGATTTACCAGTGTTGCCTTCCTTAGATGACGCACCAAGTTACGTTACTGATGAAGATGCTTCTGCAGCATTACCTTCTCTTCCAGATTTTGATTTTCTTGCACCTACTGATGGAATCGTTGATGATGATTTATACCTTGATGCTGATGTAGAAGTCAAACCCTCTTTCGTAGCATCTATCGGATTATATGGGTCCCTAGTTTGGGGTTTGGTTTTCTTTTCATTTGTTACTCTTTCATCTTTGGGATCAATTGGTTTTGTAAACCCTAACATAACTTTCCGAGGTGAGATATTTGGATTAGAAGAAGGTCTTACAGTTGATCCAATTGGGTTGATTTATTCGCTTCTCTTTTTCATTATTTTTGGATGGCACACTCGCTACCGTTGGGAAATGAGCGATAAAGCTGTTAACTTTCCTATTTACAGTATATTGACCTTACTTTTGGCTGAAACAATCACTTTATTTTTCTTACTCATACCTTTACCATTTTTAGCTTCTTCTTCAGAACTACTTTATGTTTTTCTAATTCTAAGCGCATTTTGGAGCATCTTTATACTGTTTACTTTTGGTATAATTTTGTTTATTTTCAGTTCGAGCTTTATGTATCGGCCTATTTTGAACATGGTTTCACAATAATAACTTGAAAGTAAGCTTTAGGGCGCCAATAATTATTCTGAAACAACAAAGAGAAATCAATGTAAAGAAGAAGAGAAGAAATAGCAATAAAAAACAAAACTACTTCAGCATGGGAATAATCTTTTTGAAGAAAAAATCATTTTAGAATATAATCCATAATCCTGTGATGAAAAAGTGATGTTGAGCAAAGAAGGAAGACGACTTCTAATCGTTTTTCATTATTTGTGAGGAAAGCCGACTTTTGCGCTGAGTTTTGTGGATTACCTTGCTTTCACGGTACTAGGCAATCTTTTTTTATTGAGATACAAATGATAGATAAGAGTGCGAACTTTATGGCTGAAAATATAACTGATGTAATAATTAAGATACCTCAAATGGCAATTATTGCTGCAATTGTAGGACTGTTACTTTACCGTCGTCAAAAAAATAAGGTTAGGGGTTATACTTGGTTAATTGTAATCTTTGTATTCGCCTTTTTCCAGGGACTTATAGAGGTAATTGTTTATTTCTTGAAAGAAGAAGATGATTTTTGGTATAGATTCGACTGGTCTGAGTACATACCCTATGGCTTAGCATTAATGTCCTTTTATATTTTTACAGAATTTTTCAATAATGATTTTCCGCCATTGAAGAGGCTTATTCCAATGAGCAGTTTACTCGCGAGCGTATATGCAATCTATCTTTATTCAGAGTTATATATGGATATTGACAAAGACCCTAATAAAACAGCCTACTCTTTTCTCTTTGATATTTTCCAGTTGAGTGTTTTTCTTTATGCCTTCTACGCATACTACCAAGTGCACCGAACTATTGCCTTTAGTGAAATTAAACGCATTTCAACA
>DAOWED010000137.1 GCA_030638685.1 Candidatus Heimdallarchaeota archaeon
AATAGATGAGAAATATTGCTTACTTGCAAAAAATAGAATACTCTAAAGATCACATTAATTCTGGTAACGCTTCAAACTATTTTTCTAAAACATTAATGCATATTATTATTTAGTTGAAAACTAGTTACTCATACTAATGGTTTCTTTTGATTACCACAAGTGGACTTCTTATCAGCTTCAAGGAGCTAGAAAACTCATTCTTGAAGATGATTTTAACAAAGTAGAATATCTCGCAGGTGTATCAATTGTTACTGATGAAGAAAAGGAAAAAGCTTACTGCTCAGCAGTGGTAATCAGACGCTCTGACCTATCAATTGTTGAGAAAACTTCTTTAGAGACTGAAGTGAAAGAACCGTACATACCAAATTATAGAGCTGTAAGAGAAGCTCCAATAATAAAACAGTGTATCAAACAATTAAACGTAAAACCGGAAATACTCTTCTGTCATGGTCATGGACTGGCGCATCCTCGTTTCTTTGGTTTAGCTTCACATATTGGATTAGCTCTTGAGATTCCTACAATAGGAATTGCTGGTAATCTTCTTGTAGGTGAAGAATCGCCTTCTTCCCCTCAAATTATATCACTTTTCCACGAAAGTCGATTAGTAGGATACAGACATATTGATTATGAACATCCTAATCGAAACTTGTTCATTAGTCCTGGGCATCTTATTTCTCATGAAACGGCTTATGCTTTAACTATTCAGACACTTAACGGTGAACATAATCTTCCTTTAGCCCTTCATCTTGCTAGAAAAGAAGCAAGAGAACTATTTCAGAAATCAGCTTAGTTCCGGAACATATCTTTCTGGATTTACACTCGTGATAACACTTTTTTTACCATGACGTTTTATAGCTAGATTAACTGCTTCTTGAAGTGTTGAAGAATAAGGTATCCCATGTTCTTCCAATTCATTAACTGGCATTTCAGAAACTATTCTTAAATTATTATTTTGTATCAAGTCATAAAATCTTGAGATCACATGATCCCCAAGTTGATAATTATCAAAAGCTATTTTATCAACATAGTCAACTAATGTGCTTCCTGATTCCAGAGAATCTACCGCTCTCTCAAAACCTATACCGTTTCGACATTGAGCAACAAGGATTATACTATCTCCAGGTGAAATAATATGTCTTACATTTTCAACTGCTAAATGAGCAGTATCCAGTCTATTATCACTTGGGTACTTAACTACCGCAATTACTATTTTTGGCTTTTGATTGATTTTTCTTTTGTAAAGAGGTTTAGCCTCTACAATTGCTTTTTCATACGAAGTTTTTAGATTGCCAACATGAATACTTAGTATCTTGTTATACCTATTTAGAACGGTCTGTACACCAACAAAGCGTCCACCATTAAGAAGTTTTAGAGCTTCATTTAGGTCTTCTGCAACAGGATTATCTTCTAATCTCATTGGTTTGCATTCCGTAGAAAGAGCCCACCTTGTATTAGCTACTATTGAATCATAAGAGGCTATACCTGGGAATAACGAGTGTAAGCTTCCAGTCCACCCAAGATAATAATGTGGTTCTACTGAATTTAAACAAACGATTTTATCAAAACCCATTATTTCAGAGTTCAACTCTACAGGTGTATCAAGTGAGGTGGTACCATAATTTTTTGTTTTTGATCGTATAGCATCATGAACTATTATTCGATCTAGGATTGCATAATAAACTCCAGGGCTAAGTATTCTTTGAAGCTCTGTGATTGAAGGGTAAGGTTCTGCTCCTCCACCGATCACAACTTTGAAATCAATCTCCGATTCCTCCAATAATGGTAATAACCCTCTTAGTATAAAAGCAGTGGGTGTCCTCCTAGAGACATCATTTACTATAAAAGCAACTTTTTTTGATCCGTCTAGCAAAGGCATTAGTTTTCTTTTAAAAATGGAAATAACTTCTTCTGTTGGTATGGGAGTGGCTGGCATTTGGTCATGAAAGGGTTTTTCAAACGTTAGGGAAGAAGGCAGTTCTGCTACTTTTTCTCCTCTTCCATAGGGTATGACCAATTTCATAGTGACCACTTTATTTATTGAGCTCAAATATTAAAGCTAGCTTTTAAGGAAGGAGTTTTACAAGATTATAAAACTGAAAGACAGTTCTTTTTTCTTCTACCTTTTAGCTAGTATATTCATTATTTTCTAGTATCACTTATCTAATTCTATGTTATCCTAGTGATATCTATGAATTACCGTTTTAATAACAATCAAGCTGAATAGGCTAAAATTATATAGTTAAACATCAAGCTATCTTTGAACCATTTGGTTTGAATTTCTGGAAAGATGAGAATGACAATTCATTTACAGACACCTATTAAACCTGAAGATCTAGCCGATCTTAAGATTGGAGACGTTTTTACTGTCTCAGGGATTATTATCACCGCAAGGGATGACGCTCATAAAAAAGCACTAGAAATGAAAAAAGCTGGTGAAAAATTACCAGTTGATTTTGCTGGGAATGGTTTATTCCATTGTGGACCGATAATGAGAAAAACTGATGCTGGCTGGGAAGTTATTGCTGCCGGTCCAACAACTAGTACTCGTATGGAAATGTTCCAAGACGATTTTATCCGAGAATTTAGACCCGGAGTTATCATCGGGAAGGGCGGAATGGGAGATAGAACAGCTGCAGCTTGCAAAGAATATGGTTGTGTTTATGGAGCCTTCACCGGAGGAGCCGCACTAGTTTCTGCTCAAGCAATTAAGGAAGTATTAGAAGTTCACTGGCTTGATGATTTAGGGATGCCTGAATGCTTATGGGTTTACCGAGTTGACAAATTCCCGCTTATTGTAGGAATTGATGCTAATGGCAATAATTTGTTTGCTGATAACATGGAAAAAGTAATGAAAAATAAGGAGAAAGCCTTGAAAATTTTAGGTTTAGGAGCTGAATAATATGAGTGATAATCTTACACAAACTATTGAAGATACTGTTGTTGAACTATGTAGACAAGCAGCCACACTTCTTGTTCCCGGTATGAAAGGAGCCTTAAAAAAAGACCTCACTGAAACTCGTACTGATGCTGCAAAATCACAGCTAGAAGTTATTATAGAAGACATTGGATTAGGCAAGGACCTAAGTCGGCCTATTTGTCAAGACACTGGAATAGTTGCCTTTGACATTAAATTAGGTGAAAATTTTCCAATAAAAGCTAACTTGAAGAAAATCCTGAAGAAAGCAACTGAAAGAGCTACCTCTGAAGTGCCTTTAAGACCTAATACTGTAGATTTTTGGAAGGGTAATTCCGGCACAAATATTGATCACAGAGGACATATCCCTTGGTTTTATTGGGATATTGTTGAAGGAGACTCTCTTGAAATAAAATGTATCCTTAAGGGAGGTGGAAGCTCAAATATTGCTCAATTAGGAATGCTTCCCCCCGGAAAAGGACTTAAAGGAGTACTTGAGTTTACTCTTGATTCCGTTATCAAAGCAGGACCAAAAGGTTGTCCCCCCTACGTTGTTGGTGTTGGTGTTGGTGGAGGAGAAGACATCTGCATGGAGTTAGCTAAAAAAGCTGCTATTCGTTCTATCGGTACAAAACACCCAGATCCGGAAATTGCTGCTTTGGAGGATAAATTACTAGAAGCAATCAATACTCTTGATATTGGGGTAGTTGGCGTTGGTGGAAGTAAAACAGCCGTCGATGTTCACATGGAAATAGCTGGAAGACATCCTGCTTCTCTTCCTGTTGGAATAGTCTTTTCATGTTGGGCTCAAAGGTTTGCTAAGGCAAAAATCTCAGCCAGCGGTGAAGTTGAAAGATTTTAGTCAAAGAACATTCCAAAATTCATCCTCTCCATTTTTTTCTCCAAAATAAAGCTTAACAAGATTTATAGTTAGGCTTTTTTGATACTTTGTATAAGCTGACGAGGTAAGAAAATGTCTTTAATTATAAGTGTATTATTTATCTGTTCTGGCATTCTTTCCTTTTTTCTTTTTTATTATGGAATCCTCGTATCCAGTAAATGGCAGGTCGATTTCCTTACCGACAGGATTTTAGATGGCTCCGTTACTTCTTCACTTCTGATTGTTATAACCTCACTTGCATGGCTTCAAAGAAGAAATAAGTTCGGTCATTTAGCCTTTGGTATTCTTTTTCTAATAACAGCTATCTGGTTTTATTTGCTAACCGCTAAACTCAATTATCCAACTCTTAGTCTCAAAGTGAAAGAGGGAGATTTGTTTCCCTCAGAGATACTTTCTCAAACCCATAAAAATCAAAAAATAATGACCGAGGAAGCTCAATCTAGTCTTATTTTTGTTTTGCCATCTCT
>DAOWED010000199.1 GCA_030638685.1 Candidatus Heimdallarchaeota archaeon
CACCTTAAAGCTATTGTTTTTTTCTTAACTTATTACATTAAAAAACAACTACCTTTATAACTTAGTAATGAGATAATCATGTGAATATATTTCTTTGAAAAACAAGGAGGATTCACCATGAGTATTGAAGAAGTAATTAAAGCCGCAGTAATGAATGATCCAGAACCTCAAGAATCTCAAGAATCTCAAGAGGACGAAACTGATTTGGAGCAAGAATTTCAAAATAAGGATAAAGTAGTGTTTGAAAAAACAAAGAGACAACAAGAGCAAAAAGAATTTCTTAATAGGCTTTTTATTATTGTTGAATCATACTTTAGACATTTTTGAAGATTAGTTTTATCAATTTTGAAAACTGAATTTTTGGCAGAAAAAGATAAGACTAGATTAGACTCTAAACTGGATTGTAAGAGGACGAACTGTTTAGTAGTATTGCTCTTATCATTCACTTTTAGCTCCCCCTCTCTTTGACTATTTATATTAAAAAAACGAATATATTATTATGGAACTACTTTCGGTCAACATAAAGAAAAGATATGGAAGACATGGAATAGATCAGAATAAACTCAGTACTTCAAATGCTATTGAGAGAGAAGAAATAGCTCGCTCATTAGATGAGGAAATGATCCATTTTCATGTAATAGACCAGATTCTTAAGATGGAGACCGATGCAATAAGTAAAAGAAAGTTAATTATGGCTTCTATTCCTGATGAGAAAGTAATCATTAAAAGATTGGAAATAATTAACCAATCTAATCAAATAGGATTAACATTGGCTGGTTTACTCGAAGAAATTGTTACATCTTTAGGTAATTAATTGAGATTAACAAGAATAAGAAGCAATTCTTCTGAGAAGTTTTTAAGTAATTCCACCGACCTTATGAAAGGTATATAAATAAACTAGTAATAGCTTAATTATATACGCTTTAAAGGTTTAAAATGATACCCTCGTTCAAAATAAATGGAGAAGATTCATACAAAAACTATACTAAAGAGCAAACCTTACGTATGAGTGATGGGGCAACACTAAAAGTTCTTTCTTCCTACCCAAGCAAAGATTACGATTTACCAGCTCTTTTCGTTGTTCCAGGGATAGGTTCCCATATAAGTTATTGGGATGATATGCTTGTGCCATTAAAAGACTTATTTCCAATTTATTATTTTGAAAGCAGAGAAAAGATGAGTAGTGGAGTAGATAAACGTCACTCCTTTGAGCCGGATAGATTTGCTGCAGATATTTATGAATCAGTAAACAGCTTGAAGATAAAAGAAGAAAAGCTAGTATTGTTTGGTTCTTCAGTGGGCTGTATGTCGATTTTGGAAGCTTACAAAAATCACCCTATTCAAGCCCATTCAACAATTTTAAATGAACCAGTGATGAAGTTAAATCTACCATCTTATGGGCAAATAATAACAAAATTTATCCCAGAGGCATTTGTGAACTCGTTCAAACCCTTTTTGAAATGGTATGTCACAAGAATAATGGTAAAAAATCCTGCAAAAAATAAAAAGTTAGTTCAAAGGTATCTCCATACAATAGACAATTTAGAGGGATGGAAGTTAAAGAATTTTGCATGCAGATTTAGAAAATATACTCTTAGATACCAGCTGAAAAAAATCAAAATAAACAATTCATGCAGTCTAATCGGCTCAAAGCTGGATGCTTTGCATGATATTGAACAAACAGAAGAAATGAGCAAAGCGTTGGGTGCAGAATATACTGTCTTTGAACAGAATCAGAAAACAAGGGGAAGTAATTTAGCACAATTAATTTACGACAAGTTTGTTGAAAAATCAATTTAACTTAAGAGTAAAAAAGCACTTCTACTCAATTAGAAGGGAGAAAGAGATAAGAAGAGTATTTAACTTTTTTTGGAAATTCTTATCGAGAGAAGCTAAATTAACTCACTTGCAAACTAAGTTTAGATGGGTGTAAAAAGAGAAGTTGAAAGTAAAGGTGAATGTTTATAAGAATAGGAAAGAAGAACTACCAGATGAGTAAGGAAGGACTAGGGCTCCCATCAGAAACAGTTCTTGAATCACGCGATCAAGTAGAACATCTGATTAGTCATGGAAAACTAGAGGAAGCAATGGAGATATTAGAAGGAAGAAAAAATGAGGATGGAATAGAAGAGTTAAGGTGGAGAATAGTAGAAAGCAGATGTAGGAACAAAAGGGGAGAGTGTGAGCAGGTAATAGAAATAGCAGAAAAAATAAAAAAGGAAATAGATGAACTAGAAGAACCAGTGGACGAAAAGGGAGAATCCGCAAGAAAAAGAATAATGATAGATACATTAATTGAACAAGTATGGGCTCTACAGAGGCTGGGGAGAGTGAACGAAGGACTGGAAAAAGTAGAGGAAGGAATAAAGTTAATAGAAGAACTAGAAGAACGAGATGAAAAAGAAGAAGAGCATAAGGATAAGGAAAGAAAGGCAGGATTATTAAATAACAAAGGATTAGTTTATGTTTACAAAAGTGAGTTGGATCAAGCACTGGAATTTCACGAAGAAAGTCTGACAATAAGAGAGGAACTGAAAAACAAGCAACTAATAGCACAATCACTGAACAATATAGGATTTATTTACCACAAGAAAGGTGAGTTGAATCAAGCACTGGAATATTACGAAAAGGGTCTACCAATATTTAAGGAAAAGCGACTAATAGCCCATTCTCTGAATAATATAGGAATAATTTACCGATTGAAAGGTGAATTGGGTCATGCACTGGAATATTATGAAAAGAGTCTGGTGATAAGAGAAGAGGCAGGTAATAAACAAGACATTGCTTATTCACTGATTAATATTGGTGTGCTTCATCAGGAGTTGGGAGCACTAGATATGGCTTTAAACTTGCTCAATCAAAGCTTAGTAATACAAAAGGAGATAGGTAATAAACTAGATGTAGCTTCCTTACTCTTTCTATTGATAACTGTAACCATTGACTTAGAAGAAATCAAACAAGCTAGAGGCTACTTAACTGACTTACAACTGATAAATGAACAAGAAGATAACAAACTAGTAAACTTATCTTGCAGGTTGGCTGAAGCACTGGTTCTAAAGACAAGTAAGAGAAGGAAGAATCTAGTAAAGGCAGAAGAAATATTGGAAAAAATAATTGAAGAGACAGAAGAGGAAATAATAGAACATCGATTAACTATTCAAGCCTTAGTAAATCTTTCAGAATTACTCCTTGAAGAATTGAGATTAACAGGTGAAGAAGAGATACTTGAGGAAGTTGAAGAAAAAGTAGATAAGTTATTGAAAATTGCTAAAGAACAGCAATCTTACACTATTTTAACCGAATCTTACTGGCTTAAAGCACAGTTAGCACTCGTGAGGTTGGATCTAAAAGAAGCAAGAAATTTATTAACACAAGCACAGGCAATGGCAGAGGATAAGGGATTAGAAAAATTAGCTCGTAAAATATCAAGTGAACATGATCAATTATTGGAACAACTAGATCAATGGGAAGAACTGCTAGCTAAAGATGCATCTATAACTGAAAGAGTGAAGATAGCAAATTTAGAAGAACTGATAGGATGGATGGTGAGAAAAAGAGAGATAAAAATAGAGGAAAAAGAAGATGAGCCTGTAATGCTTATGTTAGTAGCAAAAAGTGGCATACCAATCTATAGTAAACAATTCGACCAGACTAAAGAATTACAAGATATACTTATTTCTGGCTTTTTGACAAGTATAAACACTTTTGTACAGCAAGCATTTGAGGTTAAAGGACAGATAAAAAGGATAACACACGAAGAATACACACTCAGTTTTGATCAAAAAGAATCTATTCTTTTCTGTTATGTGTATGAGGGACAGTCATATACTGCCATGAAGAAGTTAGAGAAATTAATAACTGAAGTACATGAAAGTGAAATTTGGTCAGCTTTGGAAGAAGTAGGGAAAACAGGTTATGGGTTAAAGATGGAAGAAAAAGATCAAATGGAAGGAATGATGGGAAAGATATTCGTAAAAATTGATGAATAAGTTAAAAACAAGAATAAAATTAAGCAATTATTTCTTAATGGTTTGATATATGAGAATGATAATGGGAATTCCAATGAATAAGCCGATCACAATGGTCCAAACGATAGTTTGAATTTTCTTGAAGTCATCGATAAGATCCAGAGCTGTTTGTGAAGTAAAAGAAAAGTGATAAAAAGCGTTCATCTTAGAATTATCATATTCTGGGTCCGAGTTAGCGAAAGTATTGTTTTCAGATGAAGTGACTTGCCAAACTTTGGTGTTTAACCAGTATGCTTCTCCGGAATAGGCATATTCCCATTTGAAAAATCCTTGCCAAATTGATCCCCCTTCGTCAAAAGATTGAAAGTTTAATATTGTTTCAATCACCCAGATGTCGCCTGAGCTGAAATGATACTCTTTTGAATAAACTTCCAAATTATGCGTCCAGTTAAACTTTTCAAAAAAAGAGGAAAAGTAAAGTGAAATTGTAGCAACTGAGTCATAATCATAATCAATTAGACTTGAGGGAATAATGAGAAATGAACTTACATTATCTGAAACTTGTTGATCATTGATTAGTAAATTTCCTCTGATTGGGTCACTATCTTGAGGAATTGAGCTAATGTTATAGTAAAAATAATCTGATTTTTCAAGATCGCTTACTTCTTCTTTAAGATAGATTGGAAGAAAAGAGCAATTATTCAGAAAAGAGTCTTTGAACTGGCTCAAAGTATTGTTTGAATTAGTATTGATTGAGAAGTTTTCAGTTTTTTTGAAGGAAATTTGATCATCTATTTCAAAGTACCATGTATTACCTGCTACAGAAGAATATGAACCCAGTGAAAGAATTAGAATAATGACCACTGAATGAAAAGTAATTATTTTGTTATTAATCATATTCCTCACCTTAGGATGAATTATTACCTTAAATAGGTTTCACTATACTAATCTCTAGGATAATTTTTTAAGGATTTTCCATTGTATCTATCTTCTCAAGGATAGCTATATAATGCTTATTCGAGCCTAAAACTTCAATTATTTTCCATCCGGCTTGTGAAACTAGTTCCTTCATTTCTTCAGGACTAACCATTAGTAAATTCCACCAATCACCAATGATTTCATCCAACTCTAGTCTAATGCGAACAAGTCCAGGTGGTCTTCCTTCACCCCTATTCTTCTGATGATACTTGAGATGAACGGGGTCTTCTGTTGCTGTAGCATCCCGGCTTGATGCAATTATCCTTGCATTGTCTGTAGTTATCTTATGGAACATTTTAAGCATTTGAATTGTTTCTTTTTCTCCACCACACACTCCAAAATTATTACCAAAGAGTATGATTGTTTCTATTTTTTCTCCCAATTGATTAGCTGCAATTCCACAGATGGTTTCTTTAATTGTATTTTTTACACCTCTAGCATTACAAACTTCCAATGCCAGTTCTGACAGATCTAAAGCTATACCCTCAAATCCCTTATCTTGCAGAAAAAGAGCTACTCTTCCTGCACCGGTTCCCGCATCTAAAAAGTACCCTCGTGTAAAGTTCATTGCTTTTTGTTCTTCTTCTAACCAATCCTCATATTTTGCAAAATAATTAGTTACGTCCTCAAAATTGGATACTAATCCATCATCCCTACGAATTACGTAGCTAACCTTTTTAGAATTATCATAATACTCTTTTAGAACATATCCGAAAATATCTTTACTCCGATTAAGGTCTATCATTTTAAGCACCTTAAATCTCTAGATATACTTTCATTAATAACTTTATCATAATTTTGTTCCTGTTCTTGCTTCATTTGATATTTTATATCGATTTTTCTCGTTAAAATATTCAGAATTGGTTGCATTTGGAAAGTGTTCATTGCAGAACTCCATTATTCGATCACCTAATTCTATGCGTTTTTCTTCATCTTTTTCGAATTTTGCGAGCGAAAATTCTTTTGAAATATCAACTGTACAGACTTCAAACCTTTCATGTCGAGTTTCCCTCTTTATTAAATTTAACTCCATTTTTGTAAGTCGATCTGTAACTTTATCAAATTGATTTATGATAATAATCTCGTCAGGGGTCATTATAATTTGAGAAATTTCGTCATAAATTGTTTTATAACTTCCTGCTGCTATTCCGATCCCAATAATTAATGATAGTACTATGTAAATACTAGCTAATACTGAGTCTTCCAAGAAATTACTGTCTAAAGAAAACATTATCGCACTTAACATTCCCAAGTAGAACACTTCTACACCTAGAACTACCAAAATTGTTTCCTTTAATGTCATCTCTTCTTGACTAATTAATTCTATTTGCTCATTTTCCTTCATAGGATGTCGCTCCTTTACTCTAAAATTAAAACTAACTTTGTATTTTCATGATTTTGGTGGGATTAGTTTATCTATCTCTCTTTAACTTCCACTTCTCTTC
>DAOWED010000074.1 GCA_030638685.1 Candidatus Heimdallarchaeota archaeon
CGCGATCTGTTGGGCCAAAACGGCTGTGAAGTTATAACAGCCCAGGATACTGGCCGTGATCCGCGCGTTGGCATCCGGATTGGCCGCGGCCGGGCAGAGTCCGCGCCCGAACGCCCCGCGCAGCGAAACGAGCACGAGACGCAACGACTGCCGTCCGCAGCGCGTGGCGGGCAGCACGGAGCTTCACCAGGTCTCCCATACCGGTATCCTCGGCTATGGCGATTTCCTGATCAGCTACTTTCATCAAGGGATGAACCGCCTTTTGGATGTTCTTGGCATGGATGGCCCGTGGTTTTTATTTCAGTTGCTCAAGGGGCTATTATTGATCTTTGCTTCTTTTTTGTTGGAAAGGTGAAAAGTTTACCTGTTGTTATTTTTGCGGGAGGTTTTTCTGCAGTAGTTTCCTCTTTATTGTTTCAGATGTGGTTCTCGGGTTTTGCAACAATAGATTTGTGGCCTTTAATTATTCTTTTTTCCTTTACTTCGGGAATGCTTCTAGGTGGCTATATGGGATGGCTTTTTGCTGCAATAATAGATGATGCCAAACTTCTTTCCTTCCCTCCCAGCGAGCTTTTCTCCTCTTAATTTACTATTCAAATTTGAAATAAATCATTAATTTACTTTTTTGAATTACTCATTATAGTTCATAGTACTAAAGTTGATATTTGATTATGTCTTCTTTATCTCAATGAAGATACTTGTCGTCTCTGGTTATTCTAATTCCGGTAAAACATGTGTGGCTGAACTTCTTCTTGATTCATGGAAAAAAAAGGGTTTGAAGATTGCTTCTATTAAAAATGTTCATACTCCTAAATTTCAGATGGATATTCCAAATACGGATTCTTGGAGACATGCTCGAGCCGGTTCTGAAGTTGTAGGTGTTCGTTCAGGCAAAGGAAATGTTCTTTTTTTATACAATGAAATCTCTTTAGAAGAACAGATTGACTTTGTTCACCATATATCAAATTGTGACATTCTTCTTCTTGAAGGCTTCAGAGATCAAGTTAAATACCCTCAAATTCTTTGTATTAAAGACAGAGAAGATATAGTTGCTCAATGGAATGATAAAATAATAGCTATTTCTGGTATTGCCTCTGAGCCTAATGAATTTTACAAAGAAAGACCAATGATCAATAACTTTGTTAATACCGATCAACTCATCGAATTTGTTAATACCTTTTTAGAAATATAATTAGATAAATTGTGTTTGTGTTAGGCTTGATTTAAGAAGTAAAATTTGAAACAGTTAATTATTTTTTTTCCTATCAATCCACTTTTCTTATTTGTCTTAAGAATTTTTTGAACTTTTTGAACCTCCCTAACCCAAAGTTTTTTTCACTCTAGAGGATCTAAAATGGTTTCTTCTCTGTTTCCCCCCTAATTGGTAAGGTTCACCATTAGCCTTTTAAACTATAATGTGTGTTCAGTTCATGTATGTCAACTAACTTTAGAAATTTACTGAGTCAAATAGAATCCGAGTTTACTAATTTATCAAACGAGATTAACACCTTAACCACCAAGGTTAATGAACTTGAAGGATCAAAAGGTGAACTTGATAGCAAAGTAACTGAACTTTCTACAAATAACAGCAGTTTGAAAGAGCAAGTTACTCGTTTTGAAGAAACAACCAATACCTTAACCACTGAACTTAGCGAGCTAAAAGAGTCTGCTGGAGATGTAAGTGGTCTTAGAGATCAGATTAAACAATTAACACTTGATAAAAAGGGCTATGCAAAAACTTTAGATGTTGTTACCAAAGTTTTCGAGAATATTTCTGAATCAATTATTATTCTTCTCGCTCTAGCTCAAACAGCTGATAATTCATCCAACAAAGAAGAAATAGCTGAAAAAACCGGACTTGCACCAGTTATCGTCGGTCGTCATGTAGGTATCCTTCAAGAAAAGGGTGCTGTCTCTGTTCAAGGAGATTCAATACTTTTAACAGTTTAGTAAGTTTGTTTACTTTCCTTATTTCTCCTCCCTTACCTTTCTTTCCCCTGAAATTACTAATTACTTCCTTTTATGTTTCTTAGGCGCTATACAACCTTATCTTTCAAAAAATAAGCTCTAAGGTTTAGTTTCTTTAGCCTATTTTTAGCTGAACATGTTTTGAAAAGCAATAATTATATGATCTGCTTCGGGCTCAGTTATTTCTTCATTTAAATAAACGAGTTTTTTCTCTGCAGTTATCTCACCCAAAAGTACTAAAGGTGTTTTAAACTCGGAATTAGCTTTTTCTAGTTTTTCTCTTGACTCTGGAGGAGTAATTATTAGTAACCCTCCTGAAGAAATCAATTTTAAGGGGTCAAATTTTAATCTCTTGCTTATTTTTTCGCAACCTGCTAGTAATGGTATATGTTGAGTTATTTTTACGCCATAATTAGCTGAAAATAACATCTCATAAATTGCTCCCAAAACACCTCCTTCCGTAGGGTCATGCATCTGATTTATTTTAGTGGCTTTGTTAAAAGCTAAAGCCCTTGATAGAACTGAAAGATATGAACTAGCCTCTTCTATTTTATCAATTTCTTCCTGATTTAATAGCCTCTCACACAATTCCCTATTAGAGTCCAAGATAATTGTCATTCCTTCCAATCCACCCCAGCCTGAAAACCATAATAAATCACCTTCCTGTATTCTATCTGTTACCATTTGATTTTCCGGGACAACCCCTAACATGGCCCCACTTATTACCGGTTTTGTTACTGCTTCTGTAACTTCTGTGTGCCCACCTATCAAACTAATTCCTTGGTTTTTGCATTCTTCATCTATCTGTTGTTGAATCTTTACTAGTTCTTCATATGGAAACTCTAGAGGAAGTATAATAGTTACATTAAGTGCTACTGGAATTGCTCCTGTCATTGCAATATCGTTGGAGTTAACAATTACAGCATATTTTCCGGGCTCAGGTGTATTGAAAGTTATTGGATCCGTTTTGACAATAAGCCTTGCTTCTGAAAAATCATTATAGTATTCTTGTGCTTCTTTTTCTAACTGATTAAAGTTTAATACTGCAGCATCGGAACCGATCTTTGGCCCTACTATTACTGCTTTTCTTTTTTTCCCTTTCAGATTAATCAGCTTCTCAAGAAGATCGATATTTAGTTTTCCCCTATCGAGTTTAACCATGTGATCACTTTCCTTTTTTCAACTAGTTTCTCCAGTTTTTAATTCTCTTCCTTTATTGAATATGGAAGCTCTATAGTAAAGGCTGTTCCTTCCCCTACTGTTGATTCAAACGAAATTGTCCCTCCATGTTCCGTAACAATACCATAACAGATACTTAATCCAAGCCCCATTCCTTTTTCTTGTGTTTTAGTTGTGAAGAACGGTTCAAACAGCGCAGATTGATACTTCTCAGGTATTCCTAACCCATTATCAGTTACAGTGATTACCACTTTATCTTCTATTTTTTCTGTTCTAATAGTCAACATTCCTTTTTCTACGCTTTCAGGGATTGCTTCCACCGCATTTGATATTAAATTCATAAAAACTTGACCTAATCGACTATTGTTTCCATAGAAGAGCTCTAGAAAATTGAAGGATTTAGTTATTTGAATATTTGAAGTGATTCTGTGCTGTAACAGTCTTAAGCTTACTTCAATCTCATCTTCTATTTTAAACCAGATCCTATTTTCTGGTTGCTGATCTCTCGAGAAGACTCTCAAATCACTAACTATTCTTTGAACCCTCATTAATCCATTATTATTTGATGCTAATATGTCTGCAAAATCCTTAATTATGTAAGCTAAATTAATTTCTTCTTTTAGCTTCTTTAATTCTGCCATTCGTAAAGTCATTTCTTCGTGTGTTATTTCTTGGTAATTTTCCATTATTGTATCAATTAAGTTTGAGAATTTCTCAAGATCTGAATAATATTATTGTAAAAC
>DAOWED010000020.1 GCA_030638685.1 Candidatus Heimdallarchaeota archaeon
TGAAAGCCAAAAATTATTGATTAATTTGTTAAGGATCTCTTTAGTTGAATTTATCAAAATCTCTGGGAGAAATTCAACTACAAATTTAGGTACTCTTTGCCTGAAAGTAGAAGCGGTACTAACCAAAAAAAGAGCTTTTACCATTTCTTTATTTCTATCAGTAAGGAACATAGATATTGCTCCTCCCATGCTATGCCCCCCTAAAATAACTGGTTCCTTAATTTCTTCAAGGATAAGTTTTTTCAGATATTTTTCATACAAGAGAATATCGTAATCTATTGTTTCTGGTTTATCGCTTTCACCATGACCTAACAAATCAGGACAATAAACAGTATAGCCTTCTTTAACAAGCTCTTGAGCCACTCTTCCCCATGTTTCCCCAGTTCCAAGCCAACCATGGACAAGGATAACAGGTGAGAAAAGTTTTTCTTCAGGAATAAGAACGCCAACATTCATCGCTCCTTCCTCATCTTGAATGAGCAGTTGTTTGTCCCAATTAATGAATGATTGAAGTTGATTTTCACTTTTCAAAGAGACTTCTCCTACTAATATAATACTCTTTAATTGTATTAAACCTTCTTAGATTGATTGCTTAGCATTGTTGTTTTGCTTATTTAGTTGTTCAAGTTGTTCAATAACCTTTTTTAAATCACTCTTCTATCGGTACACATGGACTTATCCGAGCCCTTAATATTTGATGAAGAAAAGATAGTTCTAATTGGTATGGAATTTTTTGGTGACCCTTTCAAAACTAACAAAAGCTGGTCTAATCAAAATGAAATAGGTATTCTTTGGTCTCGTTTTAGCAGCTTTATGAGTAGGGAAGAAAATAAAGACTTTCAAGCTAGAATTGATACTAAAGAAGCATATGAAGTGCACATAGAGTCTAAGGACACTTCTCGAACTAAAGAGTTTCATGTGTTTGTAGGTTATCCGCTTAAAGACCCAGCTAATTTAAATGACTTGTCTTTAGAATTAGTCATCAAAATACTTCCAGCGACAAAATATGCTCATTTTATTCTCAAAGGAAAGGAAATCACTTCAAACTGGGCTGAAAAAATCTATAATGAGTGGCTTGCAAATTCAGCATTTACTTCCTCTCATCGCTTTTTAATAGAAAAATATGATGAAGAACGTTTTAAAGGGCTTGGAGAAAAACTAGAAGAATCTGAACTAGATGTGCTAATACCGATCACTGAATAAACTTTATTCAGCTCTCTTTAGATAGATATCAAACTTTGCCCCACCAAGGGATGAATCAAGACCTTCAATTTTTCCTCCATATCTTCTAACCAGTTGTTGAACCAGGTAAAGCCCTAATCCTGAACCTTTTGATTTTGCCCCTTTTACTCCTTTTTCCATTAGGCTCTCTTTTATATCCTCTGAAATACCTATTCCATCATCCTCTATGGTTATTATCACCATTTCTTCTTCATTTTTCGCCGATATACTGATTTGTTTACAATTAGCATGCAAGATAACGTTCTCTATTAAATTGGTAAAAACTTCCATAACGAGAGCTCCAGCGTAAACACTTTCTTGAGGTACGGTATAGGTATAAGTAACTTCTATCTCTTTCTCCTCAAATTTATCTCGTTTTGAGCTTAGCACCCTATCAAGAATTGGATGTAACTGAACTTTCTCCTTTTCATCCTTATCTACAGTTGTTAAGAGTTTGATTTTCTGAACTAAGCTTGCAGTTTCATCTGCGATTCTAGTGACTTTTGATAATATGTCTTGTTGGTCTTCTTGTAATTTAGTAAATTCAAGCAAAGTCAAGTATCCTTTGATTGAAATATTTTGATTCATAATATCATGTCTTAACACTTCGTGGATTAGATCTTGATCCATTTGTGCCTTTTTTCTATCAGTAATATCTCGAGCAATGGAAAGGGTAACCATTCTATCATTCAATTTGAAAACTCTGGCACTTACCATTACCGGGAAAATTTCACCAGTTTTGGTTCTATGAGCAGACTCAAAAACGCTCTTTCCTTTGGATAATAATTCCTCAAAAATGGCATCTACTTCCTTAGGAGGGATTGAAATTATTTTATTATCATTTGGCGTCATCTGAAGCAATTCTTCTCGAGAATAACCCAGTCTTTGACATGCAACGTCGTTAACTTCTATGATGTTTCGGGGTTCATCATCCATGTAATACAAAAAGATGGCATCATTTGCGTTATTAAATAAAGTTTCATATTTATGGAGATTTTCTTTTATTATTTGACCAGATTCTTTGCGTTCGAGATAACTATCTACTTGGAGAATAATATTGCTTATTAGATGATTTTCTTCATTGGTAAGTTTCAGAACATCTTCATTAGTTGTTTTATGATTACAGCTCTCACCATCTAACCGGTGCAAAAGTTCAATCTCACCCATTCTCTCATTATAAGCAATGAGATCTGCTGAAAAAAGTTTAGTATAATCAGATACATCAAATTCAGATGAAAGAAAAACTTGATCGTTGTATTTTAATCTAACCTTGATACTCTCTGGGCAATTGAAGCTTAGAGGAAGTTGATTAATTACTTCTTGAAGTGCTTGTTCAATGGTGTATTCGTTTGTTTGAAGGATTATTAAGCTATCATAAAGGCAGTTGAGTTCTTTTGCTTTGGCATTAATTATCTTGGTCTGTTTTGCTAACTCTTCTCTAGAACGCATTAAATCTGTTATATCGTTTCCAGAGCTTAGTGTTTGAATAATTTTACCGGATTCATCTTTGATATAACTGTTATACCATGAAATAAGCCTTTCTTCACCGCTTTTAGTAACAACTGGGTTATTGTAATGTTCTACTAACCCATTTCTTCCTGAAATTATAGCGTTGAATACTTCTTTTACTTCTTCTCGATTTCTTTTAGGGATAAAAAGATCAAACCAGTTTTCTCCAATAAGGTTTTCCCCTTGATAGCCAAGCACCTCCTTTCCTTTTTCATTGATTCGAGCAATTGTTTGGTCAGTATTTAAAACTGCCATTATTGTTGCTGAAATATCAAAATATTTCTCAGCAAGCTCCTTTTTTAGTATAATATCTTGCTCCATTTTTTTTCTTAAGGTGATATTTCTTACATGAGACAAAATAACTTTTTTTTCACCAAAAGGCATTATTTGAGCCGCTATTCCAACAGGATAGGTTGTTCCATCCTTCTTTTTATGAAGTAGTTCAATAAGAACATTTTTTCCACTCATCATTTCATTAAACGCCTTTTTTGCTTCTTCAATGGTTGATGATGGATAAAGGTCATAGGCATTCATTTCAAGAAGTTCTTCCCTTGTATAACCTCTCTCTTTATGAGCTATCTCATTAACATCAATAATTCTACCGTTCTCAGGGTCGATTATAAAGATTGAATCAGTAGCA
>DAOWED010000140.1 GCA_030638685.1 Candidatus Heimdallarchaeota archaeon
AAGGCTTGATCTACTGTTTCGATGATTATTTTGGATACTGATGTTTCACTCTGGGTATCATAATTTTCCATGATTGGAACAATATGAGCGTATAAGTAAGTAATAGCTACCAGCATCAAGCTGAAAATTATCACTGTAGAAATTACTGGAGTTACACCTCGCTTAGCTCGTCTGAAACGGGCTACTACGGAATGAGACTTTCGATACCCTTTCGTCATCATTCAATAGCAAAACGAGTACTTCCACAGCTTTTTGGAATAATCTGAATTTTATAATTTATAATTGCAAAATTTAACAAATTTAATATCAAATATTAAATGTAATGATTCAATTTTGGTGAGTAGTTAAAAAACAATTACTTCAACATATCAAATTGATTTATAGAAAAAAAATAAGGAGGGGATAAGGTTTTACAACCTTTTTTAGGAAACGACTTGAAGATTAGTTCTGAGAATGAAGGTTTTAGCCGAAGAGAGCACCGAGACCCATATTGGCTTCATCTACATCTTCTTCTTCTTCCTCTTCTTCTTCAGCAGCTGGTGCAGCTTCTGCTGCGGCTGCAGCTGGTGCTGCGGCAGCTGGAGCGGCCAAAGCGGCTGCTAAAGCTTCTTCGATGTTGACATCAGCTAGTGCTGCTATTAAAGATTTTGCACGGGATGCGTCAACATCAATACCTACTGCTGATAGGATTGAACTAACATTTTCTTCTGTAATTTCTTTCTTGGCTTCGTGTAATACGAGAGCTGCATAAACATATTCCATTTTTTAATACCTCTAGGTTACTTTTGTTGGGGGGGAGAGTTACTTTGCTGAGTAGTTGGCAAGATTAGCTAGAGCTGTAGCGGAAGCTTTTGCTCTGGCCATCAATGGACCGGCTGTTCTTGTGGTTACTATTGCTGAATTTACACCTACTGCAACGGCTCTTGAATGAGCGTAGCTTAACAGTGCTGATATTGTTTTTACTGTTGGAATAGCAGCATTGATTGTCAAGTTGCTTGCTCTTTGAGCAGCGTAAGTGAATTGAGATAGTATACCGTCATAATCTACAACTAGATTTTTACCGTCTACGAGTTCATTATCCATTAAAGCAACATCTAATGTAAGTCCTGCTTCAAAGGGTAACAATTTCAAACGGGCTAAAACAACGGCAAGAGTTCTATTAACTCTTCGTCCTTCTTCTAACACGACAGTATCTTGCATGATTTTGATAGTTCCTCCTTCGATCCTGGTCTTAAGACCAACTGATTGGAATTCACCAATAACTGGACCTGGGGGGAAATCAGTGTTTTGAGACTTGATAACCACATCATTAGGTGCTTGCTGACCAACTTTAGCTGGAGCAGGCATCTTATTATTTGAAAGATAAGTAGCAATCTTGAAGGCGTTTCCATTAGTTAATAGAAATGCCATCTGACCTTTAATTCTAGGAATTAATTGATCTATTCCATTAATTTCATCTTTCAATTCATCTATGGCTCGTTTCATGAGGGAGTTCTTAGCCATCATAATGACTGTCCCATCTTTCCTCAAGTCTTTTCTGATTTTTTGCACTGCGGGGTTAATGATTTTCTCGATCTTGACTAACGAAATAGTTTTGAAAGCCTTTATAGTGGCTTTCAAATCTTCAACAATTACTTGTTTTGCTTGGAGTGTTTTTTCATTTGGCATGTTCTTTCATCTCCTTAGATTTTGAATGAAGGGCCCATTGTCGTTTTTACAAAAAGCGACTTAATGTTTGCGTCTCCACGGTCTAATTTTCGTTCAATTTCTATTAAACAAGATACGATATTTTCCGTCAAATCTTTTGTTGATAGGTCTCTTGTACCTACTTTCAAATGAATAACTGGATTAGTACGTAATCGTGCTCTAGTTACCCTTGAATAACGGTTTATTTCCGATTCAATGTTAATGTTAGGTGGAAGGGGTGTTGGCATTTTACCAATTGGACCTAAGTATTTACCTAGGATCCTTCCCACTGAAGGCATTAACTGGGGAATAGCTACGAAATAATCATAACCTTTTGATACTTTTCGGGCTTGAGCTGGTTCTCTTGCAAGTGATTCCAATGCGCTTTCATCTAATGCTAGTAATCGTCCTTCCAACGTTTTATCGTTTTCAATTAGTTGATTACATTGATGCACTAAGTTATCGTCACCGATGACTGCAACTTTGACTGGCTTGTTAGGTGGATGTGGAAGAGGTATTTCTATCCTAAACCTTTTTGTAGGGTTATTAAGATCTACGTCTTTTAGATTCACACATAAGTCAATTGTCTCGTTGAATTTTCGCTCTGGAGACTCTGCTTTCAAACTCTCGAGTGCCTGAGATATCTCTTTTCTGTCTACCATTTTTGGTTACCTCCGCTTCTGATTAAAGTATGCTTCATCATGAAAACCAGGCTGTCTTCTTGATTTGTGAAACTTACTGATAAGCAGTTTTTCGCGGTAAAAGATCAATTTTCATTGATCACGAGCTCTTTTTAACTAGATTTTATTTAAATTATCCGTTTCTTGATTAATTCATCTAGTGTTCTTTTGATATTCATTTTAACTCGGACATTTCTTTCTCATGAGCCATAATTACATTGAGTAGCTTTTTCTTTGTATCTTCTGCTGATATCTCATATAGGTTTTTTAGAGCTTTTAATGCTTTCTTGAAATAGATCATTCCTTCTTCCTTTTTCCCTTCTTTCACTAGAAAAGAACCCATTGTTTGCATATTACTTACATGAATTTTTTTCTGTTGTTCAGAATAATTTGACAGCTTAAATTCCATAGCTTTTACCTCTTCAAGATAAGCTAAGTTCTTCTCCAATAACTCATAAGTGGCTATTTCTCCATGACCAGGTATAAAATTTTTTACTTGAAAAGTAGTATATTTTCTCAAAGAAGCCAAGTAATCATCAATAGGAGCAACATTTAGATAGGGAATGGGTTTTTCAAGATTATCCCCTACAAAAAGTACTTGGTCTTCTCGGTCATAGCAAGAAGCCGAACCTGTTGTATGACCTGGCGTATGAAAGAATTCCACTCCTTCTTTTTCAAAAACTAGTTTATCACTAAAGGTTATCTTTGGAAAAACTAGCTCTACCTCTCCTTCTTTTTGCGTTCCATGCTTTTCAAGCCCTTCTTTCCCTGATTCTATCAAGTTTTCTTTGCACTTTTCATGACTTATTATCATTTCATCCTCGAAATAACTATTTCCCCAAACATGGTCCCAGTCAAAATGGGAGTTAAAAACGATTATTTGTTTCTTTTTGAAATCATCTTTTAGTTCTTCATGATTGACCATTTTATCCATTGAATTTGGTCCAAGAAAAGTATCACAAACAAAAATGGTTTCTTCAGTATTAATCACATATATATTGGTTGTATCTCCAATATAGTCATTCTCATACGAAACAACAAAACCTCTCTTACCAACCTTTCTAACAAGCATACTATTATACTAACTTGTAATGTTAAAAGCATTATTTTTTGTTTAGTGGCTTAATTACAGCTAAAAAGGTATTATTCAATGTGACTCAACATAACTTTTAAGAGAATAAAGACCAAAAGAAAAGAGATGATATCACCTAAACCTAAAGTGGTTTTTTTTGACCTTGATGGTACACTGCTAGATTATGAAGTTAGTGCCAAACAATCTCTCAAGAATATACTTGAAAGTAAAGGGATAGAAGTTGACATCGAAGTTTTTTATCCAAAGTATCAAAAAATTAATGCTGATCTCTGGACTCTTTTTGAACAAAAAAAGGCAGCCTTAGATTTTATTTTAGTAGATAGATTCCGTATATTGCTTGAAGCATGGAACCTTACAAGAGAAGAACTTGAAACTATTTCTAAAGAATATCTTGAAATTTTGAGCCAGCAAAGTCATATGTGTCCCAATGCTATAGAGATTTTAGAATATTTGAAGGTAAAATATCCATTAAGTGTCATTACTAATGGTGTTCATTTTGTTCAAGAAGGACGATTAAAGGCCACTCAGTTAGGGGCCTATTTTGCCCATCTAGTCAGTTCGGAAGTAGTTGGTGTTTCAAAGCCTGATCAAACAATTTTTCAGAAAGCTCTTGATCTAACCAAGATAAATGTTGAAGAAAGTCTTTACATCGGCGATAGTATTCAAAGTGACCTAATTGGTACAAATAACATCAATATGCCTTTCGTTTTTTATAACCCTAAGAAAAACACCGTTCCCTCTCATTTGCCAACACCTAAATGGGAGATAAGTAACCTTCTACAATTAAAAGAGTTACTTTAAATCAAAAAAGATGAACTTGTTTTAAACCTTGAAACATTTGTTCACCTATTAATATTAGAGAAAAAACTGAGCAATAATGACAAGTATCGATCCATAAAACAATAACCAAATATAGTATGAAGAGACTTTAATTCGGTTTTTACGCATATAATTTATT
>DAOWED010000102.1 GCA_030638685.1 Candidatus Heimdallarchaeota archaeon
CATCAACATAATCACTTAAAGCAGATGAAACATCATTCAAGACAATTGATTGATTAGGTATAGGATATTCAAAAACTATAGCTATTATTTTACCATCTTGCGAAGCGTGAATGCGATAAGGATGACGTAAAATGCCATCCATAAAAACTGTTACTGGAGGAATAATAGCAGAGCTGATATAACCTATTTCTTTCATCTCAAGGCTTTCTATAATATGTTTAACAGCTATTGCTCCAACAATTCCTGCACCAGAAAAACCAGCAATAACGAGTGGTTTCTCAAATTTAATGTCTGTTTTATGAATAATTATTTTGGTGGTTAATTCTTCGGGGAGTTTCATTGATTAATTATGGTTTACTTAGTATATCTATTTTTCTACAAGAAAGAATCACTCAGTAAAGTTTGATGAATTGATCCAAAATTATAATTTGACTCATTAGGAAGTTGCTTAATATAGTGCCTTATAGGTGAATTGATATAAACTATCACTTATTTTAAATACTAGAAGCTCGTTCCTTAAATCGATCGAATGTCTCGAGTTGAATCTTTTCTCTCAAAAACGGGCTCCAATATTCAATCCAAAGTGGACCTTACAAAAGGTACATTAGCTTGGAGCATAAGAGCTATTAAAAAAGCTAAAGAAGATCCTACCTTCATTAATGCCACTATTGGCTCTGCTAAAAATGATGATGGATCATTAATGGTTCTACCCACTCTGAACAAAATCATGGCGGATAAGCTAAGTGGTGACAAACTCTTCGGGTACGCTAACGTTAGAGGAATTATCTCCTTTATCGATGCTTGGAAGGAAGAGACGATAAGCTCTTATCCTTTAGAATTACAAGAAAAAGCTAGAAAGATGTCAAGCACTCCAGTACCTGTCTCCGGAGGGTTAACAGGAGGGCTTTTTATTGTAGGAGCAGCTTTTTTCGATAAAGAAACACCCCTTATTTCACCAAGAGCACGCTGGGGTAACATTGATAATGTTTATTATAAGCACCTAGGTGTCCCTGAAATAACTTTCACTATGTTTGATGACGCTGGTTCAGTTTCATGGGAAGGAGTTAAAGAATCGCTTGATCTTGCAGTAGATAAGTATGAGAAAATTGGTCTTATGCTCAATTTTCCAAATAACCCCATGGGTTATGCACCTAACCAGAAAGAAATAAATGAGCTCATCAAAATTATCAAGAATCTTTCTACTCCAACCATCCTTCTTCTAGATGATGCTTATGAAGGGTATGTTTACGAAGAAGAAGGATTAAACCATTCTCTTTTCCCACATGTCTTAGGCGTTAATGAAAATGTTTTATCAATAAAGGTAGATGGCCCCAGCAAAAAATATTTTGCTTACGGTTCAAGGCTTGGAGTAATAACTTTAGAGAAAATAAAAGCAGACAAAGAGTTTGATGCTCGAGAGTTCCTTGCAAAAGCAGCAAGATCGGTTTCATCAAGTGCTCCAAGAGGTATTCAAGAAGGACTAGGTTTCATTCTCTCCAATGAAGAGCTCAAGAAGCAAATAAGGCAAGAAAAACAAGAAGCAATAACTATCTTAAAAGAGCGTTTCCTAACCTTCAAGAACGAGCTTAAGAAGTATCAGTCTGACAAAATTACTCCAGTAAACTCTAATGCTGGATTTTTCGGGTTCTTTATCCTTCATGGGTTAAACGCTCCAGAAATGGGAGACAAATTAATGAAGAAAGGGCTTGGAACGGTGCCATTCTATAATGAACGAACTGGCTTAAATGGAATAAGAGTTGCTTTCTGTTCTGTTTCAAAAGAAAGAATACCTGAAATGGTAAAAACAATCTATGAAACAGCTGCAAGTATGAAATAGAATGATTGAAATAAGTACCAGAGAGACTGAAATGATGGCTTTTTGGACTTATGCTTCAACAATTTCAGGATTAACTTTTGGTATAGGGATGGGGATAGGGCTATTAATTACTTTAAGTGACGAAGATTTTAGAAAAGCAATCTATGGAGAAAGAACTAAAAAAGAAGTAAGAGCTTATTCATGGACTCTTTTTGGGTTATTAATTATTGGAGGAATGGGCTTTATAGGGCCTATTTTTGGTCTTATTTACCATGCAATCGGTGAAGAAATTAATGAAGAAAGCTATGTTTACATTATTGTGCTCTTTTTTGGAGTGCTTCTATCTATTTTAGCAAGTCTCTATGGAACATCAAATAGAGAAGTATTAGGTAAACTATTTATGAATATCATGACAGTAATAGCGTTTGGAATAGTTTTACCAGTATTATCAATGTAGTAATCTTAGAAATACTCAAAACTTCTTAAAACTACTTAAGAACTACTTAAGAACTAATTTTTGAAAGTATACCTTCAGCAACTAATAAACCGGTTGCTGCAGCAGCTACAATACCTCTTGAAATACCAGCTCCATCTCCTGCAACATAAAGATTGGTAACAGAAGTTTCAAGAAAAGCATCTGTATCTACTTTTTTGGCAGAGTACTTAATCTCAGGTGCATAAATCAAAGTGCTATCACTTGCTACACCAGGAATTAAACGATCCAGTTTTTCAAGCCCTTCAATTACATCAGTTATTAATCTTGCAGGTAAAGCCATGGCTATATCACCAGGTGTAATACTTTTCAGAGTGGGTTCAACAATTGACCTTTTCAGACGGCTCCAAGTAGACCTTCTTCCCCTTCGAAGATCTCCTAACCTTTGAAGGATTGGTTTATTGTCACCTAAGATAGTTGCTTGAACAGCGATAGACTTTCCATAAGCAGTAGTATCAAAGAGAGGCTCCGTTAATTTAACTCTGACAAGAAAAGCAAAGTTAGTATTGTTGCTTTTTTTATTAAGAAAGGAGTGACCGTTAACTCCGACATGGTCAGGATAACTTTCAGTAACCACAAAACCAGTATGATTGGTACAGAAAGTTCTAACAAAATCATCATAAGAAGGGGTATGAATATGGAATTTTGGGTCTCTCTGGATTGAACAAATTTTTTCCATAACTGTAGAAGGAACTTCTATTCTCACACCAATATCTAGTGGTTCCCATGAAGTTTCAATTTCAAGTTTTTCAAGCTCTTCAATTAGCCACTGCATCCCTGAACGACCAGGGGCTGCTAAACAAAAGTCCCAAGGAATAACTTCATCTTTTGTGGTTACAAGTTCTCCTTCTTTTATTTCCTTAATTTTACAGTTGAGCTTGAATTTTACGCCTTTCCCTTCAAGGTCTTTCATGTAATCATCGATTACTCCAGGAGAATTATCAGTACCAATTAGCCTTTGAGGAGAATCAATATAGCTGATTCCATTTCTCTCAGCTTGGGTCTTGATCTGTTTGATTTTCTCACTAGATGGAGAAAAATAAGCATTTGTCGGTGCACCTTATTCAAAGTAGATTTGATCCACTGCTTCAAGTAC
>DAOWED010000226.1 GCA_030638685.1 Candidatus Heimdallarchaeota archaeon
AGGTTCAACTCTTCTATCTTCGCCTTTCTGCTACTCAGTGATCGTTGAATGATTTGAACAAATCCCAATGTTTCGTCATTTAGATCTTTTCCTATCTCTCTAGAAGCTTCGAAATTTATTTTTTCAAAATCATGGAGCCTTGATTCCATTTTACTCTCCAGAATCTCTTCAATCGAACCTTCCTTGCCTATAAAACCTCGTAAAACACCTATTAAGCCCAATCTATCCAAACAATCAGCATCAAAAACAATCTTTTCTTCAGTTGTTTCTGGAGGAACCATAGTTGTAGGTGTGTGCCTTGAAACTATTCGACAGATTGAATCTCTGATGGGTTTTAATGTGGGGTAAGAATAACCTAATGCATCTAAAAATTCTTCGGCCAGTGCAGACCCTAATAGACCATGCATTGAACTAAATAGAAGGTTGGTTTTTCCAATATCATGAAGTAAAGCACCGGCAATCATTATAAAGGGATCTACAGGTTCTTCGATCATTTCAGCAATTTTAATAGCATACTCTGTTACGGTTAAAATATGGCTGTGGTCATGAGAGTCACTGTGTTTGTGCTTATCTCTTACAAAAGCTTCAATGATTTGAATTATTTCCACTTCTTCAGTTGTTAGAGTTCTTGAAAACATACGTATTAGAATAGCATTCTACTATTTGAATTCTTGGGCAGTTTGTTACGTAAAAATTTTAAGGAAGTAGTTTTTCTGACTCTTCGAAAAGACTAATGATCTGCCCTTCCGGCACATCGATAACTGGCATGCTTTCAAGAGCATTATTTCCTACGAGAACAAAGGTTGTAAGAAAAACGTATCCTTTTTTAGCAATATGAAAGTCTTTTTGACGAGTATCATTCATATTAGGAGCCCTGTTGACGAATTCCAATACTAGAAGTTTTTCAATTCTATTTCTGATTTGGTTTTCAGTAAGAGAAAGATCGTCCATAAGCTGAGAAACAGTTAATCTAATAGGTGATATCCCAAGCCTAAGCAAAACCAATAGATGACCAAAGTCAATTCCTGCCTTCTTAAAAGTTTGATCAATAATTTTAAGGTTAGTAAAAACATTAGTATTTATTCGCTCAGCAATTTCATTTAGATCAAAAGCATTTACACTTTTTTCTTTATCTAAATGTATATAGGCGTGTGCTACTATGTATTTGCTAATATAGATATAGCTTGTCATAGTTATCATTCCATGCATACCGATAATTAGATAGAACGCTTCTGAGTTTGTGATAAAGGACAGTATAATAGCGAGTCCTGATTGAAAAAACATAAACCCATAAAAAATAAGTAACCGATCAGCTGTTGCTGGAAAATCACTCTGACTGACGTTTTTTCCAAAAGAAGAAAAGAATTTAAGATGAGCAAAAGGAACCATTTGACTAAAAATAGCAAAACCTAAAATCGATGGATGGAAGCCGATATTTAATGATTTTATTGGTGTTAAATTAGCAGGTAATAGTATAAACAGAACAAAACCACTTACAATTGATATCGTTACTAGTAGTCTAGCAAATGGTTTTTCTTTACTCGAACTGTTTATTTTTTCTTGAAAAAATTGCAAATGGGTCCAGATTACTAAACTGCTTAACGCAAAAAGAAAACCCAATACTATTCGATCTTCGATACTTGTATCATACAAAAATAAAATAAGCATACTTGATATGAAATAAAACGTTGCTGCAAATTCAACTTTTAATGCGTAATAACGAATATTTCTTAGATAGATTCGACTAACTACTCTTCCAATGCTTAGTAATGATACAATAGTAATCGTATAATAAATGGCAAAATTTGATAGCATAATATATCTTCTTTCTTTCGATGAAGGAACAGTTTTGTTAGGATAAACCATTACCTAGTTGATATTTGAACGAGTGTTTTTATTTGTTTCTCTGATATCCCGTCAAATAACTTTGATTAAATAAGAATAAAGTTAAGAGTATAACCTAATTGGTTGATTCTCTGCGATTGATAAGAAAAACAGCTGGTAGAATCGGTAACATGGCTATTAGCAAAATAAACCAGAAACTAATAGAATCATTAGCAAAAGGAAGATCAACATTCATTCCAAATAAACTAGCTATAAAAGTAGGCCAAGTAAGAGCCAAAGAAATATAAGCAAGGATCTTAATTAAGTCATTTTGATTATTTGAAATAACTGAAGCATAAGCATCCAAAGAGCTATCCACCAGTTGACTATAGATTCTGATCATCTCATGTTGTTGCACGAAGTCAATCTCAAGATCTTCTATAAGGTCAATTATATCCTCAGGGAGATCAATAAACGGATTGCTTCTGAATTTTCTAATAGCTCTTATATTTCCAGATAAAGCAGAATCAGCATAAGTAACTGCTTTGGACAACTGAAATAAAAGAACTAGTTCCCTATTACTTGTCTCCTTGATAAGCTTTTCACCAATCTGAGTAAGCTTTTTATCAACTTCATCAACGGAAAATTCAAAACTAGTTATTACCTGATTTAGGAATTGAAGAATTATACCTAGCTGAGTAGGAGGGGTCTTAATAGCGTGTCTTTTCATATTTGACTGGAGATAACTATCGATTTGATTTCTGATAATAATTGTTTGAGTTTTGGTAATGTAAATACTAATTGGAACGGTCGTTGGTTCTGTAAAGACATTAGAACATTCAAGTGGTAAACGAAAGATCAATTGAATGTAATCATCCTCTAAGTGAAGACGAGGGCGTTCATCCTCATCTAAACTATCCATTAAATCATCAATATCAATTTCAAGTTTTTTGCTTAAAAGATCTAATTCGGATGGAGAAGGGGAAGTTAAAAGTAAAACAGGCATATCTAAAACTTCAGTTTCTTTGACAGAGTAAGGTTCTCCTGTCTCTAAATTTATTGCTTCAATCATATATTTCATCTCCAGAAAGGATTCAAGATTAGTCTTAAAGACTTTTAAACTTTAAAAGACTTGTCAAAAAACTTCTTGGAAAGAATTCATAAGATCGACAAATATTATTCACTATTACTAAAGGCATCATGAATAAGTAATATAGGGTGTATTGTTGGTATTTTAGCCCCATGATTCATCTGTGTTTTGCAGGTGGGACAATCTGTTAGCCCATGAGTTAAGCCGTTATTTAAGTCGTCAAAAAGCGTTTTACCGATAAACATAGCATTATCATACCCTTCCTTTTTGAAACCGTAAGAACCGATTATTCCACAACAACGATCTGGAAAAACGGTTAGTTCAAGCTCGGGGATCCGTTTTAGTAAGGTCACACTGGAATCAACTGCCGTCGGTTGGGATCTAAGGTGGCAAGAATGATGATAGCCTACCTTTAGTTCAGGATTAATGGCTGAAAGGTCCAAGTTATTAATAATACCTTCTTCTTCAACCCTCAGCAAATATTCACTCCAATGAAAGACATTGTCTTCAGAAAGATGTTGTACTTCTTTAAGGGGTAAAAGCTCATTTGGAACAGTGTGTCTTAGCATATGTGAGCAAGAAGAACAAGTTGAAACAATGCTATACCCATCTTCCAAATACTCTTTGAAGTGATCAAAATTCTTTTCACTTGAAGAAATGGCTTTCTTCACATGACCATTAGAAAGCATGGGAATACCACAACATTGTTGATCAGGTATAACAACTTCAATACCCATTTTTTGGAAGAGGTCAATCATTGCCAAGCCTACTTCTGGCTCGTTATATTTTGAAAAACAGCCATAGAAGAAAGCAACTTTAGCTTTTGGTTCAAGAGGAGGTTCAAGCATAAGATTTGCTTCTTTTAGAAAATTACTGCTGTCAAAGGGGGGGAAGGTGATTTTATGATGAATGTTAAATAAGAGATGCATTGGCCTACGAACAATTTTTCTTTTAAGCGTCCAATTGATAATTTTTGCAAAATGACGAGATAATTTACCAACAGTATAATAATTAGCCAAGAACCATCTTTGCAGCCAAGAAGGCCTAAGAGGCCATTTTTGTTTTTCATAGTAGTTAGCTTTTGCTAATTGAGCGATAAAGGGAATATTAACATTACTTGGGCATTGTATTCGACAAGAATCACAATTAAGACAGCGATTGAAAACATCGATAGCTTCTTTGCTAAAAAGAGCATCAGTTGAAAGGGTACCTCCAAGAACACCTCTTAGAAGGTTAGCCTTTGCCTTAGGTGAAGATCGTTCATCAAGATCATATCTATAAACAGGGCACATTGTACGAATGGGGTCAGTTGCAGTACAAGTAGAGCAGCCATGACAAAGTTCGATTATTTCAATAATATTTTCTTGGATTAAACCTTGGTCCTCAAAAAAGTGACCCTTAAGCTCTTGTCTGGAATAATTTCTGCCAAAACGCCAGTTCTTCTCATCAAGGTCATCCCCGATGTATCTTTTATTGTCGGGGTTAAAGATAAGCTTTGGATCAAGCATTTCTTTAATTTCAACCATAAGATCGTAAACGGGACCATAAGTCTGAGGAAGAAAGCGAGATCTAATCCGTCCATCACCATGTTCACCGCTCATAGTACCTTTAAGTTCATTTACTGCAAGATTGAAAACATCATCTTGCATTTTTGCCATAGAATCAATCTCATCCCCATCCCTCATGTCAAGAATAGGTCTTGTATGAAGTAAACCTTTTCCAGCATGTCCATAAATGCAGTATTGCATCTTATATTTATCAAAAATATCAATTAATCCTTGAAAATAACGAGGAAGAGTTTCTGGGGGTACTGCACAATCCTCAATGACGGCAACTACTTTTCTTTTCCCAGGTACTTTATACATTAATGGAACAGCAGCTTTTCGGATAGTGAATAATTCATCTCTTTGTTTGGTGTCAGTTGCAAAAGAGTAAGAGAGAGCTAGCTTCTTTGATACTTTTTTCTCAAGTTTATTGCTTCTTTCAAAAATCTCATTCTCATCGTCACCGTCAAACTCTACCATTACTACATAATTAACATTTTTTGGAATGAGCTCATCAATCTCTGAATATTCCGTTCTTGCCATATCGATAAGCTGATTATCCATAATTTCAACATAAGCGGGATCAAATTTCAAAGATTCAACTATGGCTTCCCCGGCTTTAACAATATCATCGAAAAAGATAAGACCTAAGCCTATAAATTTAGGTTTCTCAATTGCTCTAAGTGTTATCTGGCTGATTACTCCTAATGTGCCTTCAGAACCAACAAAAAGCTTCGTTAAATCTATCCCGTCCTCTGAAACAATCTGTTGAAGTCCAGCATAACCAGCTACGTTATATTCTACTTTTGGAAAATGCTCCTCTATTAGTTCTTTATTATCTTCAGCAATGGAAACGATTTTTGGACCCACTTCTTTTAACAAAGGTGATTGATCTATCATTTCTTCCCATTCATTTCCTTTGCTAACGGGCTTAAGTTCTACCTCGGATCCATCTTCAAGAATTATTTTGAGACCAACTGTATAACGATCAAAATTACCGTACTTGCACGAGTGTGCTCCACTTGAATTATTACCAATACATCCTCCAATAGTGCAATAATCTGCGCTTGAAGGATCAGGAGGAAGAAAAAGACCATATTCTTCCAAAAAACGATTAAGATCACCTAATAAAACACCAGGTTGAACTATTACTTCTCTCTTGTCAAGATCGAATGAAACTATTTCAGTGAAGTATTTAGTAAAATCAAGAATTAAACCCGTACCAAGTGCTTGTCCGGCAAGACCACTTCCTGCACCTCTAGGTGTAATCGCCAGCCCATTTTTTTTAGCAAAAGAAATAGTTTTTGAAATATCAGAAGTGTTTTTGGGAACAACTATTCCTTTTGGGAAAACTTGGAAAAGAGAAGCATCAGTGGAATAGAGCATAAGAGAAACTTCATCAAATAAAACATCACCTTGAATTTGTTTTTCCAACTCTTTCCAATGAGAACGGGTTAACACGGTTCGGAGTAATTGATCATTATTAAAAAATCTATGTAAAAGAAAGCAGTAAATTTTGGAAGATTAACTTGCAACAAATCAAAGGACAAATTAAACGATTGTTCAAGGAGGATAAAATGACATATAATCCTATTGAGGAAACGAACAATATGATTTGCAATAATCTTATATAATCAACGTATTAACTATAAGGTATGACAAATGTTGAAGAAATCAAGCAATTAATGAAGAAGCATTTTGATACGGCCAATACAATGGATTTTGAAGGGTTTATGTCAACATGGGCTGACGATATTAGGATTGAATTTATAGAAACTGGTCAAGTATTAGAAGGAATCGAAGTTGTCAAACAGCACTATACTCAGCTATTTGGACAGGTAACTGGATTTCACGTTAAAGCAGTAGAAACAATAATATACAACAATTTTGTTGTGAATAGAGAGGAAATTACCTCATGTTCTAATCCGGATTTTGTAGGAATGAAATCCTTATGGGTAAATGAAATTGTTGATGGCAAAATCAAGCGAGCATGGGCATTTCCTTAAGTCATAATGTTTCAAGAATTAAAGCAAAATCAAGTAATGTATATGCAATCTTAAGTCACAAACTCTTGGGATTTATTTAAGAAATAATATTTTTAAAGTAAAACCATTAGTTTAGATAAAAATATCACATCCTTGATGTTCTAGATGCGTATTAAGACCCTCAGAAATAGAAAGTCCTTCATTTTCCTCTACATATAGTCTTTGAAGGTTTTTGAGATTCCCAATTGACTCTGGTAGATTAGTCAATTGATTGCCAATTAAATCTAGCTTTTGAAGGTTCGATAAGTTGCCAACCATTTCTGGGAGTGATTTGAATTGATTTTTCCCCAGATTTAAGTGTTCAAGCTTCTTAAGATTCCACAAGCTTTCAGGAAGAGAAGATATCTTGTTGTTGTATAGATGAAGTTCTTGAAGGCTTGTAAGGTCTCCTATGGTTTCGGGGAGAGTTGATAGCTGATTATTTATTAAATGAAGATATTGAAGGCTTGTAAATCTACCAAAAGTCCTTGGAAGAGCTGTTAACATATTATTTTCTAGATGTAATTTTTGTAGATTTGTAAGCTCTCCTATCGTTTCTGGGAGAGAGTTCAACTGATTACTGTATAAACAGAGTTCTTTAAGGTTTGTTAGATTACCTATTATCTCCGGGAGAGTTGTTAACTTATTATTATCTAGATGTAATTTTTGTAGATTTGATAATTTACCTATGGTCCCGGGAAGAAAAGAAAGTGAATTATCATTTATACTTAATTCTTCAAGAGCTATAAGGTCTCCTATTCCTTCTGGAAGCGATTCCAAATTATTATCTGTTAAATTTAGATATTCAAGGCCTGTTAGGTTTTCTATAGTTTCAGGGATAGATGCTAATTGGTTTTCCCATAAATCTAGTTTCTTGAGATTATTAAGATTCATAAAAGTTGATGGAAGTGTTGTTAACTTGTTTATTGATAAATTCACTTCTTGGAGGAGTATGAGGTTACCAATTACCGTTGGAAGAGCTGATAACTTATTATTAAACAAATCTAATGTATTAAGATTTTTTAAATTTCCAATTGTCTCAGGGAGTGAAGTTAATTTATTCCATCCTAAATACAATTTCTGAAGATTAGTAAGGTTACCAATCGTGTCCGGAAGAGAAGGCAATCCTACACCCCTTAAACATAGTGATATTACTCTACTATCCTCCACTTCATAACCTATTTTTGGCCAAAGGGGTTTTTCCAATTTGGGAATTTTTTCACCAAGGAGTTCTTCCAGGTCGTTTATGGCGTTCCTATCTTCTTGAATAAGGCTCTGATCATCTATTATTGGTGTATATGTTTTGTATATCACCATATTAAATAACTTCTGAAACCCAAGACTTTGAACAATAGGAGCAATTTCATTAGAACATCCACAAGTAATGGTACTTTGTTCATTTTCTATTGCTCTTTTAGCTGCACTAAGGAGCAAGTCACGTATTCCGGTTCTTGACCCGTAAACTATCATTACCTGCAAATCTAGCTTTGGAATATCAGTATTTTCAATTGATACTGCATCTGAAGTAGCAAAAGAAAGGATATTTTCATAGGTATTCAGAATATAGTTAGCATTAACAAGAGCAATATCAAAATCAATTAATAATTCATCTACAGGTTCTTTAGAAACTTGTTTCAAAAGTTCAAGAGCTTTATCTATTGATACTTCTTGAGATTCTATTTTGGGTTCACAAGCATTAAGTATGTTTTGTGGCTTAGCACTCCATATTTCCATCTCCCCGGTAAGTTTATACCCTAATTTTTCTCCACAGCGTATTGAACCATGGTTTTGGGAATGTGTTATAAATGTCACACACTTATAATTCTGCTCAAAAGAATAATCTGTACCATATTTAAATAATGCTAACCCAATACCTTGACGAAAGTACCGGTTATCGACTCTGACCCCAAATATATAGGCCATTTCTTCTGATTTGAATTCTAAACCACTGATACCAACTAGCTTATCACCTTGAAATGCACCATAATAAAGGATCTTTTCTGAGTTAATCCACTCAGCAGCCATTTCACCGGTGTCAGGGAAATATCCGGGATGTTGCCGACCTAATTTCTTAACTGAAGATAGATCATCAATTGTAAGCTCTCGAATTGATAATTGTATTGAGACTGTCACGATAACACACGTTTTCTGTGTAAAAAAAGGATAAACCGGTATAAAAGCTTAATGTATGTATATGATTACAATCCTTCCCCATTAAGGTTTTTAAAAAAAAACTATTAGATAATTATTTTGAGAGTTTCTTAAGAAAATGATGATTGTCTCTTTTTCCACAGCTTAGATAATTACAAATTATTACTGAAAGAAAGGTCATTCTCTTTAGAGTTCACTAACTTTGAATTCCTTAACAATCAAACTTTCTCCATTAACTATAAGCTCTATTTTATGTTCTCCCGGATAATGCTTTCTGGTTGACATCTGTCTGAACGAGTGTTTTTTGATAATAGTTTTTTTCTCATCTTTCTTAAGGACAAATTTTCGTAGTTTGAACACTTTTCCAGCCAGTTTTCCATTGGCTTTCATATAGTAAATTCGATAATCTATCATTAATTTCTGCTTTTTAACTGAAGATAGTTCAAAGCTGAAAGAAAACTGCTCACCTATTACTACCTCTGGATCAACTTTGAAGTCTTTTATTACTACTTCTGGATTTTTATCATAGCCCAATAACACCAATGCGTCCTTATTTCCTTGCTTGAGAAGAGTTCGAAGACTATGGGTAATAAGCCACTTTGTACCACTATTGTCTATCTTCGACCACTCTTTAAGCACCCTAATAACTTCTTCAGGATTATCTTTTGAAATGTCATTTAAACTGTTTGCAACAGAACGCTGAACATATCTTATTGGGTCTTCTTTTAATAATTCTAATAATTCCAGTACTGGCTTTGGATCTTCTTGAAACTCTTTTAGTGGAGAACTCAAAGGTAAGCGAGGTCTTGACCCTTCAGAAACAAGCCGTCTAACGTGAACATTAGGATCAACTGCCCAACTTTTTAATTTAAGCAATGTTTTTTTCGGGTATTTTCTAATGAATGGTCTGATAGCATTCTCTGAAGTTAATCTCTTGGTCATTTCGTAAAGAGCTTTCATTGAAAGGTCATAATCTTCTTCTGAGAGACCATATTTTGCAACATAAGAAGTTAAAGGCATAATGTAGAATCCATCAAAGCCGGTTAGTTCATCCTCACTAATTTCAGGACCAAGAGATGATAGAATTATATTGATTGCTTCTGAGTATTTCTTAGGAAGAATTTTGTAAAGCTCATCTCTAATAAAACTAATTCGTGCTCCAAAACTTAACTCTAGTAATCCTTGAGTTACCTTCTTTACAAATTTCTCTTGATCAATTGAATAGTTTTTGGCTATATTTTCAGCCATGAAACGAGTTGTTTTTTCATTTAATACTTCTCTGAACAAAAATTCTGACATTATTTCACCTTTTTGTATAAATTATTTTTTCTATAATCTCTAATCAAAAAATTGATCCAACCTTGTCTGAGTGCTCCAAGTATTATAAATAACTGATTTAGCTAAATGTGCTTCTAAAGGAACCATCATTTTAGGTCTCAGAAAATCAAGAGCATCCTTCTTATCAGTAAAAATAGCAGGACCATTTTCTATTGCTTGTTTTAGTATCTCCCTGAAACGCCATACACCTAAAGGAACCCATGATTCATCAATTTCCATCATTATTATAATAGTTGCTTGCCTTCTTATTTTGTCAAGATAGTTCAATATGGGCAATCGAGTCGCATAATACGCCCCAGCAATAGTGAAAGCATATTTCTTTCTCCCTTGGAAAAACTCATAATCTTGCATTATATTAAAGGTTCCTCCTCTTGGCCAGACTTCAAGTGCTTCAAAGTTAAATTCACCCGGGATAAGAAGGGCTGCTACATGATTCCCTAAGGCTGTATGACTAAAAACATAAAAGTCATTTATCCAAGGGTAAGTTTTCACTCTTTTCATGACATCCTTGCTTAAGATATCGTCAACCGCAGTAATCGACCACTGAGTTGGAACCATCTTTCTGTTTTCTCCTACCCCTAACATTCCTACAGAAAGCATTCTAACAATTTGTCTATGCGGTATTTTATCATCTGCTAGGTCAACTATTCCTTCCCCTGCTTTAAGGTCAGTGTCTCCAAAAACCCTTTCAACTGGTTTTTCTACGTACGGATTTTCAGCAAGTTTCATCTTCTCAATAAGTCCAGAAGGACCAGATGGAGGAGCTCTACTTGTAAAGGTTATTTGACGAGGAGATTTACTGAACTTAATTTCTGTATCAACTGATTTTATTGAAAGAGAAAGCTCTTGAATAGTTTCTAGTTTTGAAGGAGGTTCCGCTGCTGAGTTTACTGGAAGTGCCTCCTTTCCTCTAAGTAAAGACAGCCTTAATGTGATTAGCTCATCTATAGTTTGATCAACCCACTGGGTTTCATCGTCATAAAGAGATGTATCACCTATCTCTGCGGGTGGAAGAAGAGGACCAACAAAGACTTTTGGATAGCCATAAGTGCCTACAAAAGTTGCAGGTGGACTTGCTCCAAAAAATTCTGTTTTATCCGAAATAGGATTTATTCCCAATACTTTTCTGGCATTTGTCACTAAAGGGCAGATTCTTGCTCCGCAAAGCTTCCTGAAACCCATACATTTTCCACATAAAAGCTCATATGCTTCTGCTCCTTTATCTCGAGGAATGTATTGGTTTGACATCTAGCCACCTCAGTTATGTGATTTTTCAATTCTTTGTTTGTGAGAATTAATCTTTCATTACAAAATATTCATTGAAATAATCTGTATCCTCTACTATCGCAAAAAGCATCTTCGAAAGCTCTGCTTGTGAGATGTCTGAAACATCAAAAATTGAAACACTGGGAGTTTTCGGTGCAACTTCTTGGATCTGATCCACAAAATACGACCTATGCTCTTTACAAGTATAATGTAGCGCTGGGACAAGCTGCTTCTTTGTTGAATGATCAAGCCAATTTTTAGGGATAATAATCCCTACAGTATATTCAGCTTTTAAGTTACATCCTTCAACATTGCAAAATTCTTTATCAGTAGAATCGTAAATGTTTATTCGATGATCTTTTGCAAGAACAAGAAAATCAGTTACTTCCTTTAAGGGGGGCAATATTTTAATTTCATCTTTTGGCTGTTCTTGGGACATTAATTTACAATTGTTCTATTAAAACTTAAGAGTATCGATCTGTTTCGAGAAAATGACAGAAAAAGTTGAAAGACGGTAAAAAATCTTTCATTACTATTGAGTGTCTTTTTCTTTCATGAAACGTACCATTAACAAGATTGTAAGAAGAAGAACTACGATCATAAAAAAGAAGATCAATCGGTTCATTTCGGTCATTAGCTCACTCAAATAAATTACCATGATGTATAAACTTACTGAAGATAAAAAGAAGAGACTTACATAGCGAGATAAGCTTTTGAGATAATATCTTTGCAAAATTTCAAGATGATGAGTAACCTTTTTCTTTGAGGCTCTGATAAGCTTCTTTTCTGCCTTGGCTTTTCTAATTGCGAAAAGACCTAACTCCAAAGTAAATAGAAATGTGCCAATTTCTAACAAACTCTGAAATTCGCCAAAAGCGAAGGGCATGGTTATTATAAAGGTTAATAAGAGAATTATGAAATATAATTTCACAGAATCAATAAAGAAGACAAGAAGTAATAATAGAAAAAGTACGACAAAAATAATTAAGATTATATTTCTAAAGATTTCAGAGCCAACAAAAGTTTCCTCCGATGAATTAAGTGATGAATAGATGGGTGCTAACCACATAAAAAGGAAGCCAACTAGACAAGGAAGCTTCAAAATAGAAGACTTCATGGCAAATCGTTCTGAAAAGCTATCAGTTATGTAAAGATCCGTGGCAATGTTTGACGTGCGAATTCCTCCAGTGACGTTTTTTTATCAGCATCCCAATATATTATCGGGAAGCCGTGTTCTTCAAGTAAGTTATGATTAATTTCCCTTTGGAAAAGCATCATTTCCTTAACAAGTTTCATTTCTTCTTGATCTATTTTTCTTGTTGATAAGAAAGCACATTCCTTTCTAATAGCATCTGGTGCAAAAATGACTTTAGCTCTATGAGCAAGTTGAGACTTAACTAATGCGCTGCAGAACCTTTGATCTTGAATTGGTGAAAAAATAATTATTATAGCATCTTCATGAGTTTTTTCAATAGCTACATCAATCCTTCCGGGAAGAATTCCATAGTTGCTTACCGGCTCTGGAAAAACTGTAGTAAAAAGTTCAACCATATCAATTAGATGCCTTGAATGAGACCTAAAAGGAATAGAACTTATTTTATCATCTATTGCTGAGATTGCTACTTGGCACCTGTTCGTGAGTAAATAATCAGAAAGAGCAAGAGCCATCTCAATAGATGAAGATAGAGTAGAAGAAGAGTTAGGAGTTGAATCAATAATAATATGCACCTTAGTAGCTCTCATTAATTCGAACTCATTTGATTGAAGATAACCTTTTCTTGCAGTAGCTGACCAGTTAATATGTTTTAAACTATCAGTACTGGGATTATAATCTCTTACTCCTCTAAACTCATGAGAATCACCTCTATAATTTGAACGAATTATTCCATTAAAATAAATTAATAACTGAGAACGAAGAGGAAAGTTAGATAAATCTCCTACTCGAGGAATAACTTTAACCTCGGTTCTAATGTGTTTTATTCGTTCTTCAAACCTGAAGTGAAAAAGATCATGAGAACGTAAGTAAATAGGACCTATCTCCAGAGATCCTCTCTTGAAAAATTTTAAGGAGTAGCTTATTTCAATTGATTCATTACTAGGAAGATGAAGAAAAGTGTGTCTACTACCTTCAACAACTACTGTGTTTCGAGGTATTTGATCCCATATTTCCAGCTCTTCTATAGTTCTACCGGTATTGTGAAACTTGAGCGTAACTTCTATAACTTCTTGTTCTTGAATTCTAAGTTTTGCTACATGCCGTTCAAATTGAAGATTTCTAGAGGTAGGGATTGGTTTTGAAAGAATTAGAACTAAAGCCAAAAAAAGAGGACTAACGGCTAATATTATTCCTATATTATAGGTAATAAGACCAATAATAGTAAAACAACCTAAGAAGGCTACCATAATATAGGATCTTGTTGTATACATTTTTCTCAACTCTTATTTTTTTATTCAATCATTTGCGTCAAGGATCATATTTAGTATTGTATTATTACGATTTATTGACTCTATTCAGTAGTTTTCTCAACGGTTTCCTCAAGTGCTCTCTTCTTGACTTCAATAGCCGGAGTAGGGATTGCACTCAATATTTCGTCAACCAATGACTCATCGGTTAACCCTGTAAGTTTAGCACTAGTTCTTAGAATTAACCTATGTGGTAAAGTAAGCCTTGTTGCTCTTTTAACATCTTCTGGATTAACAAAAGATCTTCCTTGAAGAAAAGCTGACCCTCGAGCGATTGCCATAATCGCAAGAGAACCACGAGGGGAACTGCCTAACTGCACTCTTTTGTCCGCTCGTGTTGCTTGAACAATTTCTACGATATAATTGTCTAAAGTAGGATCTAGGGAAACATCCTCTAAAGCTAATTGTAAGGCTTTAAACTCCTCAATACCCATGATTGGTTGAACAGTGAATTCATTCATTCTTCTTTCTCTTCTTCTTTTCAAGATTTCACCTTCAGCGGAAGCTGATGGATAACCTACTCTAAGACGGATCATAAATCGATCAAGCTGCGCTTCAGGAAGGGGAAAAGTACCTTCAAGCTCAATTGGGTTTTGAGTAGCTACTACGATGAAAGGGTCAGGTAAGGGATGAGTTACTCCATCTATTGAGACTGTTTTTTCTTGCATAGCTTCTAATAAAGCACTTTGTGTTTTTGGAGAAGCTCTATTAATTTCGTCAGAGAGTAATAGGTTGCAAAAAACAGGTCCTGGTCTAAACTCAAATTCTTGAGTAGCAAGCTTATAGATTGATATCCCAGTAATATCTGATGGGAGAAGATCCGGTGTAAATTGAATTCTTCTAAAGTCTCCGCTTAATAATGAAGCAAATGTTCTTGCCATTAATGTTTTTGCCAGTCCAGGCACATCTTCAAATAGAATATTTCCATTAGCAAGCATACCAATTAGTAAGTCCTCAAGTACTTCTCTTTTTCCAACGATTACTTTCTCAAGCTCTTCTAATAGCTTATCTAGTTTTGGCTTTGCTTCTGAGGGATTAATAGTTTTGTTCTTAGGTGTCAAGTTTGTTTCCTCATTTTTTGATGTTTTGTTTATATTTGTGTTTTTTATCAATTAAGTGTAATTCATTAGTGAATTTGGATTATTTATGTCTGATTTATGTGTAATTTATGTCTGAAATGAAATTAAAGGTTTTTCTATTCCATGATTCTTTAAATTCTTGAATTATTTCTATAAACTGATCGGTCATTAGTTTTTTTCTTCTAATAGGGTGATTTCTGGTAAGAAATGGTTGCTCACCTAGGAAATTTTTAACCCACTTTTCTGGGTTTTTCAAGAAATGATATATGCGAGTATGTGGTTCAAGAGAGCCTATCCTCTCATTTGCTTTGAAAGATTTTTCTAGGTACCATGGTTCGAGTTCACTATTATTCACAATAATACTGATGCATTTCTGTCTAATTCGTCTAGCTTTTAGCCTTGAGCTTGTTCCTTCAAAAAGATTATTTGCGAGAAAGTTATAGTATTCTGCTCTGAAAGACCCATAATGAGCACTTTTAATGACCATCCATGTTCTATCGAATGAATATTTCTTTGATTTTTTCTTGAAATTAGACGTTATTTCAATAAAGAAAAGCAGTAAAAATACCGTAATTGGGAGAAACCATAGCCTCTCAAGCACTGCAACCTTATCCATCGGAATCATCTCCTTTTTCTTTATCAAAAGCAGTAGCTAGCTTTTTAACTACCTTCTTTTCTATTTCTTCAGCATGGGATTGTGCGTCCTTCAGTTCTTCTTCTGTAACTTCATGTTCAGAAAATCTAGCTAACTCAAAAACATCCGTTAGATTGGAAAATTGATTGTCATCCGGTATGGTTTCGCTTGTTTTATTAGCAAATTCTGTAGGAGTTGTTGCGGAAGTGTCTTTTACACCCTCATTTACCAGTAAGTTGCGTGTTGAACTATATAATCGAACAACATCTAAATTTCTTTCAGGAAGGGGTTTGTATGTAGCTCTTTCACCATCTTGATAATCAGAAGCTAAATCACCTGATAATTTGGTTTCTTTTCTGATTGAATAATAAAACAATAACAATGCTGCAAATATAATAAAAGGTCCAACAACCAAAAACCAGTGATTAATAGCTTCTTCAAGTGTAGCAACGTTTTCACCGAGGTTTACATCAACTATGGGTTGCGGTGTAGTTTCATTAGTCGGGTCTATTCCTGTTCCGTTGAGCGTTGTAGGCGTAAATGTAGTAGTATTAGAAACGGTATCATTTGTTTCATAAGCTATAAATTCACCTACTTCTCCTATTGGAATTATTTGAGTAAATATTCCGATAAGCACAAAAATAATTGTAACTAATATTAAACGGCCAGATTCACCCTCAGCAAGGCGTCTACCGATAACCATCCAAACAAAAATTAAAAGAATAACGTATGGTAAAAGAAGAGCAATCCAATTAAGTAATGAGCCTCTGTTACCAAACGCATGTCCTTCTTTATAATTATTAATAGTCCAAGCGATTCCGATAATTACAAGAAAATTAGATACAATTAGCGAATAAAACCATCTAGAGCGTCCTACTTCTTCAAAATCTTGAGAAATGGTCTTTTCAGCTGATCTTTGACGATCTAGTTCAGCTGATTTTGAACTAATTTGCTCTAGTGAACCAGAATCCATTTCAATCTATAGGGTACAGATACGTATACTAATGTTTCGAATAATGAACTACCCACCATCTCAGCTTCGCATGCGGTGGGGGATTTCTTCCGCTGTTAGTTAAAACTCGAACAAAAGCAAATAATCTAATTTCTAGAATTTAGATAGAATTTTTAGTATCAAGTTTGCTTCAAAGAGTAGTTTTTTAGCTAAAAACTAACAATCTGACTGCTGAAGAGGCATAATTCTGCATAATTTTCTTTTTCATCCCCCTAGACGAATATTAATAAATTAGTCTTATGGATTCAATTTATACAACAATTAAGTGAAACTATGTCCAAGAGAAGCTCAAGTTATACTTTCAAAATCCTGTTATTAGGCGATGGAGCCGTAGGTAAAACAAGTTTAGTGCAAAGATTTGTTCATAATAGTTTTCAAGAGAGCTATCTTATGACGATAGGAATGGAACCGAGTAGCCGTTATGATGAAATCGACGGAGTACCGATAACCTATAGTCTTTGGGATATAGCTGGTTCTCAACATTTTACAAGCATTAGAAGTATGTATTACAGAGGTGTTATGGGTGCTCTAATTGTTTTTGATAAAACAAAAAAGAAATCCCTTGATAATATTAGAAACTGGATTGAACCTCTTAGACAATATAGTCCAGATGTTCAAATCGTTCTTGTTGGTAATAAAAATGATCTTCCTAATCAGAAAGTTTCAAATGACCTAGCTCAAAAATTTGCCGATAAAAATAAGTGCTTAAAATATATTGAAACAAGTGCAAAAACAGGAGATCATGTTGCTGAAGCTTTTCGTATGATTGGAAAACTTCTCCTTGACAGATTTGAAAAGGAAAAATAGTAATTTAGTAAAAAATATTTTCATTTCTCAATTTCTATCTTATAACTTTTATAATAGGTGTTAATTTGAACCTTCAATCCATTCTTTCTCGAAAACCATGGGTTCTTGCTCCCATGTCAACAGTAAATTCGTATCCTTTTAGGCAATTATGCAGTGAATTAGGAGCTGATTTAGTTGTAACACCACTTATTTCAGCAAAAGGGGTTATTAATGACCTTAAATATAAGAAAGAAGTCTACCAGAGTAAAATCTATTACTCTACTGAAAAAGAAGGACCGGTAATTGTTCAATTATTTGGTAATGATCCAGAGTATTTTGGCAAA
>DAOWED010000119.1 GCA_030638685.1 Candidatus Heimdallarchaeota archaeon
TATGACCATGTAAAATTAATGCGTCATACAGTAGGAGATAGGATGAAGATTAAAGCAGCTGGAGGAATTAAAGACTTCAAATCAGCTATGTATATGATTAAAGCTGGAGCTGATAGGCTCGGAACTTCGGCAGGAGTTGCCATTGTAGAGGGTTTATCTTGGATGAAATATACCAGTTCATGGTTAAATAATCCTAACCCATGCTATCACTGTCCCTCAAGAATGGCTCCTTTCGGTAAAATGAGCGGGTCAACCTACAAATACTACAAATCATTCTGCAATGATTGCCCCAATAAAGAATTCAATGTTTTCAATGATTAAAGGTGAAAAAAAATGTTAAACTGGAACAATAAACTTGTAAGAATTAATCTTAACATCGGTCAAATAACTGAAGAAGAAATTCCAACTGAAATTCAAGAAAAGTACATAGGTGGAAGAGGTTTAGGAGTTAAGTACCTTTATGATGAACTTCAACCCGGAACAGACCCACTTTCTCCTGAAAACATAATTATTTTTGCCACAGGACCAATAACTGGAACTAGAACTCCTCTCAGTGGAAGATATGTAGTTGTCTCAAAAGCACCTTTATCTGGGGCAGTTACGGATTCTCATTCTGGAGGGCATTTTGGAACCCAATTAAAATACTGTGGAGTTGACATGTTTATCCTTAATGGAAAAGCTCCTGAATGGAGCTACATATCTATTACTCCAGAAGGAATCGAACTTCATTCAGCAGAGGAACTTGTGGGGCTAAATACCGCCGAAACAACTGATAAACTGCAAGAAATCTATGGATCACGATCAAGTGTAGCTTGTATTGGTCCAGCTGGAGAGAATCTGGTTAAAATAGCGTGTATTATTAATGATAAAGGAAGAGCTGCCGGAAGAGGAGGGCTTGGAGCAGTATTAGGCTCAAAAAACATTAAAGCTATTGTTGCTTCATCGACCGTCAAGAAAACAAGGACAGATGATCAACAAAATGTGAGAAATCACGTTCTTAACCTCCTAAAGAAAAACAGCGTTACAAAAAATGGTCTTCCCATTCATGGAACAGCTGTTCTTGTGAACGTAATTAATGAACATGGAATATTCCCAACTCGAAATTTTCAAGAAGGAGTATTCAATGATGCAGAAGGTATTTCTGGTGAGAAACTAACTGAAAGGTTCCTTGTAGGACGTACCTCTTGCGAAGGATGCACGATAGGGTGTGGTAGAAAAACAAGAATTAGTCCTGAAAGAGAAGGAGAAGGGCCAGAATTTGAAACGGTCTGGAGTTTCGGAAGTCAGTGTGACATAAACAACCTTGAAACAATTATCGAGGCAAATTATCTCTGCAACGAACTTGGAATGGACACTATTTCGTTAGGGTCGACAATAGGAGCAGCTATGGAATTAACAGAATTGGGGCTTATTCCTAATGGACCAAAGTTCGGTGACGATGAAGCGGTGTTAGACCTTGTAAAGAGGGCAGCTTATGGAAAAGACGAGCTTGGAAAATTAATAGGAGATGGATCTTACAGATTGGGTGAATTTTACGGTAGACCAGAAGTGAGTATGACATCAAAGAAACTAGAGATGCCAGCTTATGATCCAAGAGGAGTTGTAGGGCAGGGGTTATCATACGCTACTTCAAATCGTGGAGGCTGTCACATGAGAGGCTACATGATTTTGAATGAGATTCTTGGCAGTCCAGTGGTTATGGATCGTTTCGATCCTGAAAATAAACACACCATTGTTATTATGCTCCAAAACCTTTCAGCCTTTGTTGATGCATTAATAATGTGCCGATTTACTCAGATAGCTCTTTCTATTCCGGATTATCGTAAAATCTATAATGCTTTTACTGGTTCTAATATTGCTGATGATGATGTTCTTGAGATTGGAGCTCGAATCTATAATTTAGAAAGAGCTTTTAATAATAGAGAAGGTTTTACAAGAGAAGATGATTCTCTTCCACCAAGACTACTATTGGAACCAATGCCAACTGGACCGGCAAGAGGAAAAGTTGTGCCACTGGATGAAATGTTGAACAAATATTATCAAGAGAGAGGTTGGAGCCAAGAAGGAGAAGTTCCAGAAGAACTAATCTAAGCTTTTTTTACAGGGGAGGTAAAATTCTCATTTTTCATTGCTCTATCGGAATACTTTTCTGTTTTCTCTGAATTATCCTATAAGACTGACAGATAACAAGGTTTTTTCTATGGCCAGCACTGAAGATCATGCAAGCAATCTTTCAAAAAACGGTAAAAAGTCAGTAATAGGAATTGTTTTGGAAAGTTTGATGCTTGAGAGAGGTAAAAAATTATCTCTAATTCATGGCCCATCCGGAGTAGGAACAACCAATCTTCTTCTTCAATTTGCTCATTATCAAGCAATGCAGAATATGAGTACTCTTTTTATCTCTTTAAACGAGAAACCGGAAGATATTCGAGATAACGCTCTTCAATTTGGCTGGGATCTTACTAGTCTTGAAGAGAATAATCTTTTTAGGATTTTAGATGTTTATTCGGCCCGGTTCATGCAAAAAGAATCAAGTGAAGCACATGCAATAAGGGGCCAGTTTGATATCCCATCACTTGCAAAAGCTATTCATGAAGCTTATCTAGAACTTGAATTTAATAATATCATAATTGACTCACTTTCGTCATTATCACTTTCTTTCCCTATAGATCATCAGCTTTATGACCTTATTACCAGATTATTGGCCTTTGTTAATTCTAAATCTGATATCTCAATAATAGGGTGGTCCAAAGAAAGCGAATCACCACTAACCCTCAAACCCGATCCATTTCTTCCACTTTTTCATGGAGTAGTGAATATTGAATACGATGAGGCTAACCCAAAGGCCAATCTTAGGAAAATAGAAATTTCAAAAGTTAGAGGGGCAGCTATTAACAAACCTATTTATTATTTTAATTTTCAGGAAAATGGCCCAACAATAATAGAAGAATGATTTTGACCTATTAGTTGGGAAGAGTAAATGTTTTGAAAGGGAAATAAAAGACGAGTAAACGTAGATGAAGACACTGAAACCAAATCTTTAAGTCAGCTAGTTTACTATCGACTAATTTAATAATAATTGATTGAGTTCTTGTATTGGTAAGCATGGGAAGTATCCGCAGTAGTCAAATTAAGAGAATATCCAAAGAAATTGTAATAGGATTTCAAGACCAATTAAGTGTAGATGATTTTGAGCAAAACAAAAGAGTAGTACAGAACGTAACTGATGTGTCTTCCAGACATATGAGAAACAGGATAGCTGGATATGTTACCCATCTTATGCGATTATTAGCTGATTCTAAGGTTCAAACTCTTGAAAGTCTCGAAAGCTAAGAAATCTCAAGTATATCATTCAAAAGCTTTTAAGCATTCTTAAACAAAAATTAGAATATTAGAGGCATTTTTTTAAATCCAGAGTTTTTATTAAACTATGGACAATTTTTCATCAGAACTATCAGGGTTTTATAAGTTAAGTATTGATGAAAGGCAAAAGAAGTTACAGGAATTATTTGACCTTTCAGAAGAAGAACTAGCTTCACTTAGTGGCGAAGATTTAGATCTTAAAAAGTACGATCGAATGATAGAAAATGTTTGTGGAGTTTATAGTCTTCCTTTTGGCATTGCTACCAATTTTAGAGTCAACGATAAAGATTACTTGGTTCCCATGGTTATAGAGGAAGCAAGTGTTGTTGCTGCAGCAAGTCATGCAGCAAAGATTGCCAGAAAAAAAGGAGGGTTCACAACATCTAATACGGGACCCATTATGATTTCACAAATCCAAGTTGTTGATTTAGATTGTCCAGCAAGCGCAAGAGTACATATTCTTCACAATAAAGATGAAATTATTGAATTAGCAAATCAACAAGATGCAATTCTAGTGAAACTAGGCGGAGGAGCAAAAGATGTACGAGCTAGAGTGATAGAAACAATAACAGGTACTATGTTGATTGTGGAATTACTTGTTGATGTAAGAGATGCTATGGGGGCAAACGCTGTAAATACCATGGCAGAGGCAGTAAAGCCGTTAATAGAAAAATTATCTAAGGGAAGAGTTATATTAAGAATATTGTCTAATTTAGCAGAACTAAGATTAGTACAAGTAACGGCTGTTTTTGACAGTGAAGCACTTGGAGGAGAAGAGGTAGTTAGAGATATATTACATGCTTATTCGTTTGCAGAAGCTGACCCATACAGAGCTGCAACACATAATAAAGGGATAATGAATGGGATAATTGCCCTTACGCAAGCAACAGGAAATGATACAAGAGCTGTTGAAGCAGGAGCACATGCATATGCTTCAAGATTTGGCAAATATACTTCACTTTCCACCTATGAAATAAATGAAGAAGGGGATTTAGTAGGGACTCTAGAGATTCCAATGGCAATAGGTGTTTTTGGAGGACTAACAAACGTTCATCCTGTGGCTAAGTTATCAAAGAAAATTCTAGGAGTAAAAACAGCAACAGAATTAGCAGAAGTGGCAACATCATTGGGATTGGCTCAGAATTTAGCAGCACTGAGAGCTCTTGCAGCTGAAGGAATTCAAAAAGGACATATGTCACTTCATGCAAGAAATGTTGCAGCAGCAATAGGTGCTGAAGGAAATGAAGTTGAAGTAATAGCCAAAGAAATGGTTAAAGAAGGAAAAGTAAATACTGAATCAGCAATGGCAATATTAGAAAAAATAAGAAAATAGTGAATAAAAAATTAAAAAGTTAAAAAGAGCACGAAAAATGCTCTTAGTGGTTTATTATAGTTTTTAAAGAAAGTTCTGATCAAATTTTCTTTCATCTTGCATTGAA
>DAOWED010000118.1 GCA_030638685.1 Candidatus Heimdallarchaeota archaeon
AGCTTCTTTAATTCTGCCATTCGTAAAGTCATTTCTTCGTGTGTTATTTCTTGGTACTTTTACATTATTGTATCAATTAAGTTTGAGAATTTCTCAAGATCTGAATAATATTCTTGTAGAACTTCTTCATTTGAAATAATAAAACTCAGCGGATTGTTTATTTCATGGGCTATTCCGCTAATTAATCGACCTAATGAAGCTAATTTTTCAGATCGAATTAACTCTGTAGATTGAGTTTTTACCATCTCTTCTAGTGAATAAGTGTATTGCTGAATTTCGCTTTCCATCCTTCTTCTTTCAGTAGTATCCCTTATTGTCATTTGAAAAATGTCTTCTTCTGATTTTTGATAAATCATTGATGCATGAATATCATAAACCCTCAGTTCTGCCTCCGAAGACTGCGTGTCCTTTAGTATAGGCACTGTAGTATCTATAGCCCACCCTTGCTCCTTTAAAGATGCCAAAAACTTTATTATTGTTTCTTCTGGAAAAATTTCTACTAGCTTCGTCTGTATAATTAGGTCGTTAGAGTAGTTAGTAAACTCTCTAGCCATTTTGTTTGCTTGCGTAATTTGACCATCTGATAACTCACAAAGAAGAAGACCGTCTAGCGAGCTTTCGAAGAGATCCTCATAACGTTTTAAGCTTGTCTTAAGCCTTGTTTCAAGAGAGTATCTTTCAGAAACTTCTTGTCCCACAACTAGAAAGCTACCTATTTTTATTGATGAAAGTGGCATAGGTGAAATAATTAAATCCATGAATATATTTTGAGTTTCAGAAATAGGTTTTATTCCTCGCAGTGAAATACTAGCCCCTGTTTCTAGGGTTATTGGTAGAATTTCAAGAACATCCTCTTCTACTCCCTCAATTATATCAAAAAAATATTGAAGAGTGTTTTCATCAGACATACCTATTATTTCTCGAGCTAAACGATTTAGGTAAAGAGTATTGTAATCTGTTGAAAGAAAAGCAATGAATAAAGGTGCTATTTCAAAGATTTTGAGGTAATTTTGATATACGGATTGATCTTCTTCTACATGAAGTGTTTCTGTAACTACTGAAAAATTGTTTTCCTCAATAATATCGAGTATCGAAATAGTTCCATGAAAAGCTAAACTGTTTGATTCTGAGTAAAGCTTGACTCTTTCTTCTTTAGTGTTAAGCTCTTCTATCTTAAGATCTCCTTGGTTAAACCAAGGGGCTTTTTTTAGTAAAAAATCATGAGCTTTTGAATTAAAAGCTACTACGTTTCCGTCATGATCTATCAAAAATTGAGTAGAAGAATTGAAGTTAGAAATTTCTCTGAATATTTTAATAATTTGGTTTTCTACTAGTGATTTCTCAGATTGAACCATATTTACACCTAAAGATAACTTACTTTTCCTATAATATCTATCTCTTTGGTCACATTCATTTCATAAATTGAATTTATATCTCTTAGTTCTTGATAAATTTCATAGAATAATTGCTCTACTTTCTCATGACTTACATCCCCTTCTTCTGAAAGGTTAGTTTCTAATACTGAAGCCCATTGTTTCAAGGAGACAAGAAAATCACTTTTATCTTGTTCTGAGACGGTTTCGAGTAAATTATTCAATAGCTCAAGTGCTTTCTCCTTTTCTTTTGTCATGACTAAAACAGTTATGTGAGACATGTTTAGAAGGATTAAACTTCTACTAAGATCATGTCTTTCAGCAATTGAAATAGAAATTAGTATATCTTTTTTGATATTCTCTAAGACTGATAGAGGGGTAACTGATAGAGTTTCGTACTCTTTGATATTTTGTTCAATAACAAGTAAATGATAATAAATCATGAAATTATACCATTCTAGCTTTTCTAAAGCATTTTTAGAAAGATCAAAAGTTGTTCTTGCATTGGTTATTTCTCCTTCAGATAGGAAAAAAATAGTTCTAACAAAATCGTCAACATTTCTAATTGACATATCAGAAAATTCAGTTAAAGACGCTTTTAGGCCATCAATAATTGTTTGAAAATGAAGGGCTTTATTGGTCTCATCCTTATTAAGATAGAGATTTATCGCTTTAGTAATACAACATACTGAGATTTTTCTATCCCGATTTACATCAATACATTCATCGGAATTCCAGTAGTGAAGAGCTCTTTCTAACTTTTCAGTGGCTTTAACAAAATCGTCTCTTACTCTATAAACTTGACTCATGTTAAAGTTAATAATCGCATTAAGATCTTTTTCTCGACCAGAAAGACATTCTTGAGCATCGATCAGCTGCTCTAATGCATAAAAATTATTTTGAAGCTGAAGCTCTATTAAACTCAATAAGTTAAGTGTTTTAGCCTTCTTAATGTTGTCAATTTTCTGTTCTTGAATTTGTAAACTACTTTCTAGAAAAACTCGTGCTTCTTCATACTTTTCTGATCTCATTTTAGAGAAGCCAATATTAAATAATAGATCTGCCACTCCGACAGGTTGTTCTAGCTTTTCTTGAATTTCTAGACTTTTTTGGTAAAACTCAACAGCTCGTTCTGGCTTGCCCAAATGACCATAACAGATGCCTATTTGGTTATGAGTTAAGGCTATTTTCTCCTGAACATCGAGTTCTTCACGAATTATCATACTTCTTCTTAGATAACCCAAAGCAAGATCATACTCTCCTTCATGAATTTCAATAAGACCCATTCCAAAAAGAGCATCTGAACGAGCTATCTCAATAACAGGTTCTTTATTTGCTAATTCAGCAATTTGACGATAATATAGCTCTGCTTCGTGAAATTTTTGATTTTCAATA